>NZ_KV802444.1:0-291 GCF_001810695.1 Corynebacterium sp. HMSC065D07 | reverse complement strand
TGTAGCGCATGCACCATCGAAAGACTTCTTGGCGACAGCTGATTGGGCTGTCAAAGACTTTCCGATCACGCAGAACTTCACGCTTTAAGGTGGCGTTAAATGACTCTGCCAAGGCATTATCAGCACTCGTTCCCACCGCGCCCATGGATTGGCGAACACCAAGCTGGGTGCAGTGGTCCCTAAATGCTTGTGAGGTGTACACACTGCCATGATCAGAATGGAAAATTGCCCCTTTAAGACTTCCACGGACTTTCCTTGCATGAGATAAAGCTTCGATAACCAGCGATACCC
>NZ_KV802443.1:0-391 GCF_001810695.1 Corynebacterium sp. HMSC065D07 | reverse complement strand
CGCATCATGAAATCCATGGGGCTGAAAGGCTTTACTAAACGCCGTCGATGCATCACCACCAGACGAAAGTTTGGCCACCGAGTCATGCCAGACTTAGTAGGCCGCAGATTCACCGCTGATAGGCCGAACCACGTCTATGTAGGCGATATCACCTACCTGCCGTGTAAGGGCGGCAAGAACATGTACCTGGCCACGGTCATCGACGTCTACTCGCGCAAGCTCGTCGGCCATGCACTCGCCGATCACATGCGGGTATCGCTGGTTATCGAAGCTTTATCTCATGCAAGGAAAGTCCGCGGAAGCCTGAAAGGGGCAATTTTCCATTCTGATCACGGCAGTGTGTACACCTCACAAGCATTTAGGGACCACTGCACCCAGCTTGGTGTTCGCC
>NZ_KV802442.1:0-287 GCF_001810695.1 Corynebacterium sp. HMSC065D07 | reverse complement strand
AGCTGGCGGATCCGTTCAGAATCAGTCGTCGCCTTCGCCTTGTCACGCATGGTCTTCGTGCGGGCACGCTTGCCGGTGCCGTACTGCTTAAGCCAGGAATAAAGTGAGGAACGATTGACTCCAAGCTCTGCTGAAGCCGCGTGAAGTGAGAGGTCCTCATTGTTTTCGTAGAGGGCCACAGCATCACGTTTGAACTGTTCGGAGTACCTAGGCATGGTGGTAGATTACCTTTCTTCCCAACCCAACTGGGCTGGATATCAGGTGTCTACCAAACAGGGGTCAGGTCC
>NZ_KV802441.1:0-20139 GCF_001810695.1 Corynebacterium sp. HMSC065D07 | reverse complement strand
AAGCGCATCAACCAAAACGAAAAATCCCTGCGCGTGAGGTAGCTGACTGGGGTGTATTGCTCCATAACTTCAACACTGTCTACCGCAGGTGGATGGACGAGAGGACCAGGGTTAAAGACCCTGATACAGGAAATTGGACATGGGTATGGACACATTCCAACGTGCGAAAGGCCTACAACAGTCTGAACCATCTATGGCGCCAAGGCATGCTCTTTGTCTACATCAATCAACCTAAAGGCGTCTTAGAACCTGCCCGCATCAAATCTACGACCAACAGTCTTGAAGGCGGGATTAACGCTCGCCTGAAAGAGATTGCGCGTGCTCACCGGGGCAGAACAAATGAACACCAGCGCAAAATGCTGGACTGGTGGCTGTACCTAAAAACAGAACTGCCCGACGATCCACTACGCATCGCCAGACAGTCCCACTGGGGCCAGGACCAACTCGCCAAAGTATCCATCCTGACCCACACCGAGAACCAAGCCGACCACGAAACAGGACGACCAGCCCTCTACGACAACGGTATCGACACCGAGTACACCCACTCAATCGGCATCCAAAAAGGCCAAATCTAACCCCAGCGACACGCCGAGCCAGACACACATTTTGACCCTTAACCCGCTAAAATCCGCCCAGGGCCATCACAATAGAAAACCCCCGCCTCAATGTGAGTCGGGGGACGGAGGGTGAACGGTAACTAGTTCAGACCCAGGATCTGCGGCAGCTTCGGCTGCGGGATGTTAAGACCGAAGATGCGGTTGATGGTCGGGATGAGGCCGTAGGCGGCACCGCCGACGACTGCAATGACGGCGATGATGGGGAGGATAACCTTCGCGCCACGGCTGGAGCCTGCGAAGAAGGCCGCAGCCATATCGTCGGCAGAAGGCTCCTTCGTGTTGGTCGGCTTAGAAGGCTTGGTCGGCTCGGTAGGCGTCGTAGTGGAGCTCGACGGCTCTTCCTCCTTCACGGCCGGGCGCGCGGTGAGCCACTCGTCGGAGTCCAGAACGCCCTGGGTCAGGCGGGTCTCACCAATCCAGCCGTACCACGGGTCCTGCGGCTTGCGGCTATCAAAGCCAGCGCCCATAACCCACTGCAGGTCGCGCGGGAGGAGGCCTTCAGCACCCTTGGCGTTGCGCAGGATGGGTGCACCGTTGATGAACATCTCTACGGTGTCGGAATCCGGCTTGTTGACTACGGCGATGTGCATCCACTCCTCGGTGGGAACCTCGTGGGACCAGACAGTCGAACCTTCGCCTTCCTTCGGTTCCGCCCACCAGCGCAGCTCACGGAGGTTAGAAATGCCGAACATGACGGTGGGGTCGGTGTCCTCGGATCCGTCGACAAGCTCGGCGATGCTGGAGTCGCGGGAGAGCGCACTCCCCCAGCCGTGCTCAGAGCCGTTGAAGTCCTTCGGAATCTTCACGAAGGACTCAAAGGTGTAGCCCTCGGAGGTATCGACCTTGTTGATCTCCGCGCCTTCCTTGGACCGAAACTCTGCCATCGCGAGCTTGCCAGCTGGGTCGGACCAGTAGAGGGAGCCAGAATCAGAGGACAACGGGTGGTGGTCCTTGGTGTAGGTGATGCGCTCACCCGTGTTGGAAGGACCACCCTCGCGAACGAGGTCACCGGCACCATCAGCACCGAAGACATCCGGAATGACTGCGCCTTCGGTGGCCACGTCGCCGTCGGCAAGCTGCTTGCCGTCCGTGTTCTTGGTCTGCCCCGGGCGCCAGTGGAAGACGGTCTTGTCGGACTTCACGAAGTCATTCGGGCCCTCCGGCAGCTGGTCCTTCGGGATGGTGTACGGGGTGTAGCCTTCCTCAGCGATGTCGCGGGCCTTCTGACCGAGGTCCGGGTCGTTTTCATCGCCAATGGTCCAGTCCGGGGCGAAGTCAGCGAAACGCTCCTTGAAGTTGAGCGGCACGTGATAGCTATCGCCTGTGCCGTCGAGGATGAGCTTGTCGAACTGCGTGAGCTCCTTCGCTGGTTTCTGCGCGACCCACGGGGACAGGGCGGTCATCTCCAGCTCATTGCCGCTCAGGTCGAACTCGAGCACGCCGAGCAGACCGTTACCGCCCTGGTAAGCCATCTGGTAGTCCTGCAGGATGCCGATGACGTCGTGGCCTGCATCGTTCTTGTCCACGCGGTAGCCCGCGCCGTGGTGGTGGCCGCCCATGGTCAAGAAGATCTGGTCGTTCTTCTTAATGAACTTGTCCCACAGGCCCTGGCCATAGTCATCGGAGTAGAAAACCTCGCCAGCACCATCGAGGTTGAGCACCTCGTGGCTGGTGAGGATGACCGGCAGGTCCGGGTGCGCATCGAGAACGCCTTGCGCCCACTCCAGAGCCGCATCATCCGCGCGCCAGCCCAGCGCCAGGACCAGGTACTTCTGGCCCTCGGCCTCAAAAATGTGGTACTCGGAGTCATTGTTGACCGCGGTGTGGCGCTCTTGGAAGGTTTCCGGGTTGGCGGTCTTGGCGCGCTCGGCACTGAAGTAGACGTCGTACGGGTGCGCTGACTTATCCTCAATCATGTCGTGGTTGCCCGGCAAGATGGAGTAGTTCAGGTCGGAATCATCGAGGACCTTCATCGCCTCATCAGCAACCTTCCACTCCCCCTCGACGTCCGCCTGGTCCACCACGTCACCGAGGTGGGTAGCGAAGTCCATGTTGAGCGCCTGCTGGTTCTTCACCAGCCACTCGGTCTGCGCCTTAAAAGGCTCGCTACCGTAGCGCGCTTGCGCCAGGTTGCCGGTTTCCGGGGTGGAGTAACGGGAATAGAACTGAGTATCCGGCAGCACACCGATGCTGAAGCGCGAACCTAGGCCTTCCACCGACTCATCGGCAGAAGCAGGGACAATAAGGAACGTACCGGCCACCGAGGCGGTGACCACGGTGCCGAGCAGGCGGCGAGAAGCCATAGTTCTTCCAATCACAGTGAATAAAGCCAAAAGAGACATAAGAAATGTATTCTCCATAGCTTTCCCTCACGTAACGACCGCATGAACGCACGTTTAAATGATTACCCGCCGCTAGGATGAACGCTCATGAGCAATATCACTAAGAAATACAACGTCGACGTCACCCGCGTTGATACCGGTCGCTACCGCGCCACGAACACTGCGGGCGCGACCCTCGAATTCGGCACGGGCGACGGACTGCTAAGTCCGGTCGAGCTGTTGCTCGCTGCCGTGGCGGGCTGCTCGGCCGTGGACGTCGACGTGGTCACCTCCCGGCGCACGGAGCCGGAGCTTTTCGACGTCCACGTAGAAGGCACCCGCGTCAACGAGGACGGCGCCTCAAGGCTTAGCGACGTCAACGTGGAATTCTCCCTCCGCTTCCCCGATACCGATGCCGGCCGTCAGGCCCAGTCCATGGTGGAGCGCCTCGTGCGCATCTCCCACGAGAAGGACTGCACCGTCTCCCGCACGGTAGAAAACCCCACCAACGTCACGTTCCGCACGACCCAGCCCTAAGCCCACTCCGCTTTAAGCGCCTTTAGAGCGCTTTAAGCGAAAGGGTTATCGTCGCGCGAAGGGTTCTCCTCCCACGATTCAACGAAGGGGTTGTCCATGGCTTGCTGCATAGTGTGGGAGCCATCCCCGAATGGGTTGTGCCCGGCATCGGAGCGCTGGCGGCGGTAGCGCTCCAGATCCGCCTGTGCCATATAGCCCAGCTCTTCGCCGTCCACCACGATCCAGGGAAGCGGGTTCGGATCCACCATACGGCGCGGCTGCCCTTGGTGTGGCGAGGACAACATGGTGCGGATATCCGTCCGAGCCTGGTCCAGTTCCCCAAGATCCTTTGGACTCATTGAGGTTTTAATAGTCTTGCCGCCGCCGGTTCCAACCACCTCAGCCTTGAGCATGCTAAAAGAAAAGACTCCAGAGGGAATCGAGGGGTTACGCATGTCTATCTTGTCGAAGGCAAGGACGTCGTCATCGTCGAAAACCAGAATAAGCCCTTGCGGGGTGATGTACACCCAGGCCTCGTGCTGCATGTCGACGTCTACCCGGTAGAACCCAATGAGCGGCTCGTCCGGCTCCAGCAACCCATAGGCATTGAGCTGGATTGTTCCCACTCCGCCGCACTGCGCAAAGCCGTGATCCCACAGGTAGTGCATCTGCCCTTGCAACAGCAATTCCCAGAGGCCACGAATGAAGTCAGACAAGAGAGCCCCGTATTTATTGGCTAGCGGCTTGTGGATGCGCAAGTAGCCCGAGCGGATCTCAAACACGATCGGATATGTCAGGGGCAGCGACTCGACGAAGGCCTCATCGATGTGCAAGCGATCATTATTCGCCTCGATGAATTCTTCCGCGGGGAAAAGATGCTCCACCACGAGGGTGTTTCCTTCTTCACGGGTATCGAGGATCCACTGAGAGTTCCGACGACAGTTCTCGATGTAGCCGCGAAGCACCGCTTGCACCTCAGCATCACTGAACTGCTGGTGGTTCAGCCGGAACACGCTGTCTCCCTGAATGAAACGCAGTCTCAGCTCTTCAGCCATACTTATTCCTCCGTCTTTTGATGCTCAGTGGTGAAATTTTAGACCATTGTGACTAAAGTTATCCCAGATACTTTCTTTGCGTTCGCCTTCATCGTCGCACTCAGCCCTCTAGGAGAACTCCATTATGTCTCTGTCCCGCCGTTCACTTATCAAAGCTGGCGCTCTCGCGCTGACCGCCGGCGCCATAGGCAGCCAAGCACCTGCCGCCCTCGCTGTGGGCCCAGCTGTGGGCACCATCATTGACTTCTCAGCCGGTGTCCCTTCTGCGCGCGCGATCAAGGCCGCAGGCCACCTTGGCGCCATCCGCTATGTTTCCCAGCGACGTCCGGGCGCAGAGTGGATGAAGGGCAAGCCCGTCACCCTAGCAGAGACGAAGGCCAACGCCGCAGCGGGCCTGAAGACCGCCTCCATCTACCAGTTCGGCCGCGCCGACAACGCCGACTGGCTCAACGGTGCCGCGGGCGCTGCTATCCACGCGCCGCAGGCCATCGCCATTCACAAGGCCGCGGGCGGGCCGACGGGCCGCCCCATCTACATTGCCATCGATGACAACCCCACCCGCGCCCAGTATGAAAACCAGATCCGCCCCTACCTCAAGGCCTTCTCGACAGCGCTGAGCGCGGCCGGCTACCAGACCGGCGTATACGGCAATTACAACGTCATCGATTGGTGCGTTGCCGACCGAATCGGCCAGTTCTACTGGATGCACGATTGGGGTTCGGGCGGCAAGATCCACCCGCGCACCACCATCCACCAGAAAGCCAAGAACCAGGCCACCATCGACGGCGTGACCTGCGATATCAACACCGTCTACGCGAATGATTGGGGCCAGTGGACCCCGGGCAACGGCGGGGTTAACCCACCGAAGGCCCAGGACAACCCAGCGGCGCCGAATAACATCCCGCTGCCCAACATCTCCCTGCCGGATCCCACCGGGCGCGGCTCCAGCGTGAACGGTGATGGCATCACCATCGCCGGTTCCTCCATCAGCACTGACCAGATGCGCGGTGCGGTGGATATCCTCAACACCGTGCGCAAGTCCATGGGCTAAACGCCTTACTGCAGCGCGGTCCCCTACCTCGCCGCAGTCGCCTTCGACGCCGAAGCCTTAGATCTCGAAGCCGACGAGGACGCAGCGGAGGATGGCTCCGCAGATGAGGACGCGGCGGCTGGCGACGCCGCCGTGGACGTTGTGGAGGTCGCACTGGTGGTAGCGGTGGACGTCGCCAAGCGCGTGGCAACAGCACTGGGGTTGGCCAGCGCCTCCTTGTTCAGGTTGTTGCCCTTCACCAGGTTCTTTCCGGTGATCTCCTTGCGCACATAGGACGTGAGCTCCTCGGCGGAGCCTTCGATGGACGCAGCCACAACGAAGTCCTCCCCGAAAGACACCGAGGAATGCCGGTCCTTGCTATCCGACCATCCCCACTTGGAGCCCACGACGTCACTCAACTTCGCGGTTCCATAGTCTTGCTGGTACCCGTCTGCCGAGACGGCATCGGCATGGGACATCGCCACCAGCACCGGATGGGTCGGATCATCCTCCATGAGCTGGACAATGAACCGCACCACGTCATAGGTAGAAGTCATGGAATGGCCCCAGTCCTCCCCCGCGGACGTAGACTTCAGCCCGTATTCCTTGGCTATTGAATCGATGGACCGCGGGTATTTCTCAAAGAGCTTCCCGGCGCTCTCATCGGAGGAATCAGAAATCATGTCCAGCGCTACGTATTTATCCTCGAAGGACCCGCGTTCCAGTACGTAGGTTGCGATGTAGAGCTTGATCAGGCTCAGCGCATAGCGCGGCTGGTGTTCGGTGGCCGAGCCCATGTGCATGCCAGTCTCAATGCGGTAATACGTGATGGCCTTGGACTCATCGCCTTTGAGGAACTGACCTACCGAGTCCGGGACAGCTGCCAGCTGCAGCTGCCCTTTCCTATGCGTGATGGGACCAGGCTTGCTTGCGCTGGTCTGCGCTGAACCGCCAGCCGTGGAGTCTTCTTCATGCGCTGGCGAGCATGCAGTGAGACTCGCTGCTCCGAGCACGCACGCCAGAAGGGCGGCACCAGCTCGCGCTGACACCGCCCTGTGAGAAGGCTGAGAGTAAAACACAGAACCTGAGTCTACTCTCTACCGTCCGAAACGTAACGCTTTAGGTGTTTTAGTGGTCCACCGGAGCCTCAACGCCCACACCGGTCAGGGAACGAACCTCCATCTCTGCGGACAGCTCTTCCAGGTTGTCCGGTGGGGTCATGATGGAGACGATCCAGCCTGCGAAGAAGGCCAGCGGGATGGTGACCAGGCCCGGGGAGGACAGCGGGAAGATGGACCAGTCGGCGTTCGGGAACATCGAGGTCGGGGAACCGGATACCGCCGGGGACAGGAAGATGAGTACCAAGCAGGAGATAACACCGGTGTACATCGATGCCACAGCACCCGCGGTGTTGAACCGGCGCCAGTACAGGGAGTACAGGATGGTCGGCAGGTTAGCGGATGCCGCAACCGCGAAGGCCAGGGACACCAGGAAGGCAACGTTTTGGGTCATGGCCAGGATGCCCAGAATGATGGCGACGATGCCCAGGACAACCACGGTGATCTGGGAGACGCGGACCTGCTCAGCCTCGGTGGACTCGCCGTTGCGGATAACGGAGTGGTAGATGTCGTGTGCGATGGAGGCCGATGCAGTGATGGCGAGGCCAGCGACGACAGCCAGAACGGTAGCGAAGGCCACCGCAGAAATGACCGCCATGAAGATGGAGCCACCGATTTCCAGGGCCAGCAGCGGTGCCGCGGAGTTTGCACCACCCGGTGCGGCGAGGATGCGGTCCGGGCCAACCAGGGCGGCAGCGCCGTAGCCCAGGACCAGGGTCATGAGGTAGAAGGCACCGATGATGACGATGGCCCAGGTAACGGAGCGGCGAGCCTCGGTCGCGGTCGGCACCGTGTAGAAGCGCATGAGAACGTGCGGCAGGCCGCCAACGCCGAGAACGAGGGCAATACCCAGGGAGATGAAGTCAAGCTTGGTGGTGAGGTTCTTGCCGTACTTCAGGCCCGGCTCCATGATCTGGGAGGCTTCGTAGCCGCCTTCCTTGATAGCTTCGGAACTAGCGTGCATATCAATCGCCTGGGTAAAGAGTGCGCTGAAGCCACCCTTCAACAAGACAAAGGTGAGGATGCACATGATGACCACGCCGGTCACCAGGAGCACTGCCTTGATCATCTGCACGTAGGTCGTGCCCTTCATGCCGCCAACAAGAACGTAAACGATCATGAGGATGCCCACGATGCCGACGACGACGGCCTGCCACTTGAAATCGTGAATATTCAGGAGCACGGCCACGAGGGAGCCTGCGCCGGCCATCTGCGCGATGAGGTAGAACAGCGACACGAACAGGGTCGAAATCGCAGCTGCCACGCGCACCGGGCGCTGCTTAAGGCGGAAGGACAACACGTCCGCCATGGTGAAGCGGCCAACGTTGCGCATCGGCTCCGCGA
Organism: Corynebacterium sp. HMSC065D07; assembly: GCF_001810695.1. Lineage (NCBI taxonomy): Bacteria > Bacillati > Actinomycetota > Actinomycetes > Mycobacteriales > Corynebacteriaceae > Corynebacterium > Corynebacterium sp. HMSC065D07. The sequence continues at coordinate 12,138 of NZ_KV802441.1, read as the reverse complement.
CGAGCATCAGCGCAACGAGCCAGGCGACGAAAAAGCCGACCGAGTAGAGGAAGCCATCGTAGCCGTTGAGCGCAACGGCGCCGACGATGCCCAGGAAGGACGCGGCGGACAGGTAGTCGCCGGAGATAGCAAGGCCGTTCTGCCGGCCGGAGAAACTACCGCCGCCGGTGTAGAAGTCAGAGGCTTCCTTCGTGGACTTGCCGGCACGAAGCACCACGTACATGGTGACGACAAGGAAGGCGGCGAAGACTGAGATATTCAGAATCGGGTTGCCGGCGGAGGATTCCGCTGCGGCCAAGGTTATGGTCTGCATTGTTTAGCCCTCCAGTTCCTGGCGAATGGCCGCTGCTTGCGGCTCGATGTTCTTATTGGCGTAGTTGACGTAGATGTACGTGATGATGAAGGTTGTCAGGAACTGGGCGAGGCCAAAGACAAGGCCGATGTTCCAACCGCCACCAAGTTCTATGGCCATGAAGCTGGGGGCAAAGACCGCAGCCAGCACATAGAGGACGTACCACACAAAGAACGCCACAGTCATGGGGAAGGTGAATTTGCGGTACGCGCTGCGCAGCTTGGCAAACTGCGGGCTGTCACGCATCTCGATGAACTCTTGCGGCGTAGGTTCGCGGCGCGAATTAATCGAAGCAGGTGCGTCAGTCATGTCGCTCTCCTTACAAGGGGTCTTTTCTCCACAAACCGCGGTGAGAGACAAGAGGTAGTGTCTTCAATCACGTTTTGCCTTGCACAGTAAGTTACCTAACCGCTCTTGCAAGGTTGTAAATCCTGCCAAGAAAAGTTAATAACATACACTTTCGCTACCCCCTACCCCTGCAACTACAAGGGATTTCTATCTCGCTGCTAGCACCCCCACAGGAGATTCCAAAGGAAGAATCTAATTTAGCAAACCGAAACTTCACAGAGTCTTTCACAGATCTTCACTCCCCCACCCCTCACGATTCCCACTTCCCTGGGTACGCAACAAAGCCCGCCTTCAGCGTCCTACGCCCTCTCCCCTAACGATGTAGAAAGAAAGAGCAAGGCGCTGAAGGCGGGCTCCACCGCTCGCGGGCGTTTGGTACGCCCCACGTGTTTCGGCTTAGGCGCCAGGGAACTCTCGCGGGTCCTTGAACATACGGCCAAAGCCTTCCTGGCCATCAAGCGCATCAAGAGCCGCTACGTCTTCGGACGTAAGCTCAACCTCTGCGGCAGCGAAGTTTTCTGCAAGGCGCTCCCGGCGGCTGGACTTCGGGATAACAGAAATCCCCTTGCTCAGCAGGTACGCCAGCACCGCCTGTCCGGCAGTGATGCCATGCTTTTCGGCGACGGACTCAACCACCGGGTTGTTGAGCACAACGCCGCGCGCCAACGGCGACCAAGCCTCCGTCACGATGCCGTGCTTGGCGTGGAATTCGCGCAGCTCCGGCTGGGTGAAGCCCGGGTGCAGCTCCACCTGGTTGAGGACCGGGACGATACCGGTCTCATCAATCAGGGTTTGCAAGGTTTCCTCATAGAAGTTGGCCACGCCAATCGACGCAATCTGACCCATGCCCTGCATGCGGGCAATTTCCTCGAACGTCTCCACATAGAGCCCACCCTGCGGCCACGGCCAGTGGATGAGGTAGAGGTCAAGGTAGTCCAGCTGCAGTTTGTCCAAGGATTCACGGAAGGCTTGGCCTACCTTGTCCTTGCCGTGATGGTCGTGCCAGACCTTGCTGGTGATAAACAGCTCATCCCGGGTTACGTCACCGGCCTTCATGGCCTCATTCAGTGCCTGCCCAAGTTCTTCTTCATTCTCGTACAGAGTCGCAGTATCGAAGTGGCGGTAGCCCAGATCGATGGCTTCACGCACGGAGCGGATGAGATCCTCTCCGCGCAGCTTGTAGGTTCCGAGACCCATCAGCGGCATCTCGCGGTCATCAATGAACGTGGTTTGTGGGACACTCATATCCCCCATTGTGCCGCACTTTAGCTTCCTGTGGGGGCGAAGCATAGCTCCTCAGCGTTTTAATCCGAACCCATGCACGCGAAACGCCCTGACCTGCCGTGTACTACTGCACGGCCGGGCAGGGCGTCGTTTAGGAAAACAGAAAGGGCTAAGCCCTCTCCCCTAGGCGCGGATGAGATCGATGACGAAGGTCAGCGTGCGACCCGACAGCGGGTGTGCGCCACCGGCCGGGCCGTAGGCCTTCTCCGGCGGGATGACCAGCTTGCGGCGGCCGCCGACCTTCATGCCGGGGATGCCTTCTTGCCAGCCGGCGATGAGACCGGTCAGCGGGAACTCGATGGACTGGCCACGACCCCACGAAGAGTCGAACTCCTGGTTCGTCTCATAGTCAACACCAACGTAGTGGACCTCAACGAAGCCGCCCGGCTGGGCTTCGGCACCGTCACCCACCACGATGTCTTCGATGACAAGGTCCTGGGGAGCAGGCTCCGTTGCCGGCTCAATTACGGGCTTTTCCATTGGGGATTATCCTCCTTGGATTATTTTCTTCTTTGCTGGCCGCATACGCGTGGGCCGAGCCACAACGTTCCCCAGTATAAGCGGAGATGCGGGGCTCGGCCCTAGAAACCCAGCGTATGGGTTATACGTCAAGCCACGGCGGCCTGTTAAAGACCACCGTTCAGGCTACCGTTTAGCGCTCGCTGCGCGGGGTGACCTTGCGCAGGGTCTCGCCGGTGTAGATCTGGCGCGGGCGGTTGATCTTGGTGTTGAGCTCAAGCTGCTCGCGGTACTGAGCAATCCAGCCCGGCAGGCGGCCGATGGCGAAGAGGACGGTGAAGAAGTCCGTCGGGAAGCCCATGGCGCGGTAGATCAGGCCGGTGTAGAAGTCGACGTTCGGGTAGAGCTTGCGGGAGACGAAGTAGTCGTCGTTCAGCGCAATCTCCTCGAGCTTCATAGCCAGGTCCAGCATCGGATCGCCGCCGAGGTGATCGATGATCTCGTGAGCGGTGTCCTTGACGATGGCCGCGCGCGGGTCGTAGTTCTTGTACACGCGGTGGCCGAAGCCCATGAGGCGAACGCCCTTTTCCTTGTTCTTCACGCGGTTCATGAAGTCGGTTGCGTCACCACCGTGGTTGTTCTGGATATCCTCGAGCATCTCCAGAACAGCCTGGTTAGCACCACCGTGCAGCGGGCCGGACAGAGCGTTGATACCACCGGCGATAGCAACGAACAGGTTGGCCTGAGCGGAGCCGATCATGCGGACGGTGGAGGTGGAGCAGTTCTGCTCGTGGTCAGCGTGCAGGATAAGGAGCTTATCCAGAGCCTTGGCCACGATCGGGTCGACCTCATAATCTTCAGTCGGGTAACCAAACATCATGCGCAGGAAGTTCTCGCGCGCGTTGAGCTTGTTATCCGGGTACATGTAGGGCTTACCCTGCGATGCGCGGTAAGCATAAGCGGCCAACATCGGCACCTTAGCCAGCAGGCGGACGGTTGCCTTATCCAGCTGCTCCTCATCCAGCGGGTTGAGCTGGTCCTGGTAGTAGGCGGAAAGAATGTTGAGGGAGGAGGCTAGAACAGCCATCGGGTGCGCGTTGCGCGGGAAGATGTTGAAGGCTGCCTTGAAGTCCTCATCCAACAGGGTGTGGTGACGGATCTCAGTGTTGAACTTGGACAGCTCATCCTCGGTGGGCAGGTGGCCCTTGATCAACAGGTAAGACACCTCGTTGAAGGTGGCGTTCTCGGCCAAGTCCGCAATGTCGTAGCCGCGGTGGCGGAGGATGCCTTCCTCACCATTAATAAAGGTGATCTTGGATTCGGTAGAGCCGGTAGACGCATAGCCCGGGTCAAAGGTGACTAGGCCGGTCTCGTTACGGAGCTTGCCAATATCGAAGCCGGAGTCACCCTCCGTGGACTGCTTAATGTCCATCTCGTACTCGCCGCCGGGGTACTGCAGTACAACCTTGTTCTTTTCAGAAGCCACGTGTTTTCCTTTCCTCAATGTTCAACGCCGACCGCAGCCGGCGCGACAGATCTAAACCTCTTCACACTCTAGCAAAACCTGTGACTCTGCCAACATTGGCAATCCTGGCAAAGTATCTAATGCGCGAACGAAATTAGGCTACACTGCCCACATGAGCAACTCAGAACTCGTCCTGCCAGCAGATCTCCTCCCTACCGACGGCCGCTTTGGCTGCGGCCCCTCGAAGGTTCGCCCCTCCCAAATTGAGGCAATCACCGCGGGTACCAGCACCATCATTGGTACCTCACACCGCAAGCCAGCCGTCAAGAACCTCGTCGGTTCCATCCGCGAAGGTCTTTCCGAGTTGTTTTCCCTGCCAGAAGGCTATGAAATTGTTCTCTCCCTCGGCGGTGCCACCGCGTTTTGGGACGCGGCAACCTTCGGCCTGATTGAGAAGAAATCCGCCCACCTCAGCTTCGGCGAATTCTCCTCTAAATTTGCTAAAGCCGCAGCCGCCGCCCCCTGGCTCGACGCCCCACTCGTCACCGAAGCCGAGGTCGGCACCGCACCTGATCCGAAGGCAGCCGATGCCGAAGGCGCCGACATCATCGCGTGGGCCCACAACGAAACTTCGACCGGAGCCATGGTTCCGGTGACCCGCCCGAATCCCGATAACGCGGAGCAGCTCGTCGTCGTCGACGCCACGTCCGGCGCCGGCGGCCTGCCCGTGAATATGTCGGATGCCGACGTCTACTACTTCTCCCCGCAGAAGTGCTTCGCTTCCGACGGCGGCCTGTGGCTGGCGGCCATGTCCCCGGCAGCCCTCGAGCGCATCGAGAAGATTAACTCCTCCGATCGCTTCATCCCAGCCTTCCTCAACCTGCAGACCGCCGTGGACAACTCCCGCAAGAACCAGACCTACAACACCCCAGCTGTGGCCACGCTGCTCATGCTGGAGAATCAGGTGCAGTGGATGAACGCCAACGGCGGCCTCGATGGCATGGTCAAGCGCACCACGGAGAACTCCTCCATCCTGTACAACTGGGCAGAGTCCCGCCCGGAGACCACCCCCTTCGTGGCCGAGCCTGCCGCACGTTCCCTCGTGGTGGGCACCATCGACTTCGAGGATTCTGTCGACGCAGCTGCGGTTGCCGCGACGCTACGCGCCAACGGCATTCTCGACGTCGAGCCTTACCGCAAGCTGGGCCGCAACCAGCTGCGAGTGGGCCTGTTCCCGGCGATCGACTCCGCGGACGTCACCAAGCTCACCAAGGCTATCGATTACGTTTTGGACAACCGCTAGCCTTCGCCCGCCACTCCTTGCATCACGCAACAGCATTGTTTGCACCTATGTGTTGCGTCATACAACATGCCCCGCGCTCTTGCCAGAGTTCGGGGCATGTTCTGGGTAAAGTGGATTTCATCACATGTCCGCTACCAGGCTAAGGAGCGCCATCATGCGCGAGATTTTCCTCGCACCCAGCGACTCAACTGACACCTCGCTCGTCCTCCGGGCCGAGGATGGTGAGGAGTTCTTCCTCGAGGTCACCGACGAGCTTCGCGAGCTTTTCGCTCCCGCCGACTCCGCCGAATCCGACTCCGCGAACGATGCATCCGACCACACCACGCACGAGGCCGGGAACGCCACCGACGATTCCTCCCCCACTTCTGCACAGGCTTCGCGCTCTGCTGGTTTGCACACCGTGATGCCATCTTCTGGTGGCTCTCCTTCCTCTCCGCAGACTCAGCACACGCAGCAGGCACAAGAAATCCGCCTGCGCCCCAATGAGATTCAAGCCCGCATCCGCGCCGGTGCCAGCGCCGCTGAGATCGCCGAGGAGCTCGGCGTTCCGGAATCCCGCATCGAGCCTTTTGCGCACCCGGTGCTTTTGGAGCGAGCGCGCATTGCGGACGTCGCCAAGCAGGCGCACCCCATCCGCGAGGATGGCCCGGCCAAGCTCACCCTGTGGGAGATCCTGGCCACCGCATTCGCCGCACGTGGGCACTCGCTGTCGGAGGCAACGTGGGACGCCTACCGCCATCAAGGTGAACCGTGGATCCTGCGCATCACGTGGAAGACGGGGCTGTCCGCCAACGAAGCGGAGTGGACCTTCAAGCAGACGATGTCTTCCCCGGCCACGGTGGAGGCACGCAATTCCGTGGCCGCAGACCTGACGGACCCGGACTTCGTGCAGCCGGTGCGTTCGCTGACCTCCGTGGGCCGTGGCGAGCGCTACGACGAAGCCATCGATGGGCGTGACTACGCCGAGGGCCGAGAGGTCAACGAGGACGCGCGCGCTGGAGCCCCCGGCGTGACGGAGTTGTCTTCGTACACCGGCAATGGCAATGAGAACACTGAGGCGGAGACTGACGTCACTGCCGAGCCTTCCGTGCTTCCCTCCCCGCGCGGTGGGGAGCACCCCGTCGAGACCGGCGCCGATGAAAAAGCAGATGCCCGCGACGAGGGCGCGGCGGCACAGCCGGAGGAGAAGGAAACGGGCGTAGACGAGGACTTCCTCCAGAACCCAGATCCGGAACCCAAGCCTGCCAAGCGCCGCCGCAAGGCCGTCACCCCGCACTGGGAGGATGTGCTGCTCGGCGTTCGTTCCTCTACCAAGCGCCCCCGCGATTAACGAGTAGCCTGCCGTGGATACCCAAAGCGCCGTTCTCACTCTCTGGTACGTCACCGCCGCCGATCCCGCCGAGGTTCTCCGCGGAGAGCCCAAGGCTGACCGCGGTTTCGGCCGCAAGTTTCTCGCTCAGCTCAACCCCTCCCTACCGGTAACGCCTATCGGGCAGTTCCCCCTTAACCGTTCCGCCGAACCCGGCGCGAGCGAGTTCTACATCGGCGGCTACCCCGGTGTGGCCGTCGTGCAAACCATCATCCATGATGACCAGCTGATCCTCTCGCAGCTCTCCCGCACCTTGCGCGAGGCCGTGCCGGCAGAAGAGATTTACGCCTTCACCTCTAACCCAGAGACTGGCTATGCCGGCTTTGCGCACTGGACGGGCAGCCGCCTGCGCCGCTCCCTGTGTGGAACGCGCTTTAACCTCTACGAGGATCATGGGCTGCCCGAAACCTTTGAGGCCCCTTACTGGGCCGGGGAGATGGACGAGCCCGCAGGTAGGATTGCCCTGCCCTTCGAGCCGCTCACCATCACCCAGGCAGCCCAAGAGTTCTGGCTGGGCATCAAAGTGGGCGAAGATGGCCCAGACGTGGACGTCGTGGGCTATGCCACCGACGGCCGCCCCGAGCCCAAGGTCGATACTCCCCCACCGCGCCGCACCGTGGCTGAGGTGGCCACAACCTCAGTGGCGAAGTTGGGGCTCAACGATTATGACGACTACGAAGAGCACGACCTCGAGCCGGAATCCACCGGCGAAGAGATCGTCCGCACCGCCAAGCACCTCGGCGGGCTCGTGCGCCGCTATGCGGTGTCGACGTCACGGAGCCTTTGGGAACGCTGGCGCTCGTAGAAGGCAATGGCCGCCGACGTCGCCACGTTGAGGGAATCCGTGCCCTCCGCCATGGGGATACGCGCCCTCACATCGGTCGCGCGCATGGCGTGCTCGGTCAGGCCTGGCCCCTCCGCGCCAACCAGCAGCGCCACCTTATCCGCACCCTCCAGGGCGTCGGCGATATGCACGGCGTCCGGATGCGGGGTCAGCGACACCAGCCTGAAGCCCTGGTCGCGCAGCTTCTCCAGCCCGCGCTGCCAGGTGGTAAAGCCGCCATCGAACCGAGCCCAGGGCAAACGCAGTACGTGCCCCATGGAAACGCGCACCGAGCGCCGGTAGAGCGGATCCGCAGCTCCCGAGCCTAAGAGGATGCCGTCGACATCCATGCCCGCGGCGTTGCGGAAGAGCGAGCCAATATTTTCGTGGTCGCCCACGCCTTCCATGATGGCCAGGGTGCGAGCACCGTCTATGACCTCATCTACGGTCCAGGCTTCCGCGCGGTCAGCCGCAGCGACGAGCCCACGGTGCATGTCGAAACCGGTGACCTCCCCCAACGTGGCTCGGGTGACCTGGTAGACGGGAATATCGCCAACATCGTGGTTCGCTAGGAACGTGTCGAGCTTTCCTTCAAAGCCGATGATGCAGCGCACCGGGAATCGTGAGGCCAGCAGGCGCTCCACGCACAGTGGGCCCTCACCAAAAACGAAACCCTCGCCGGACTTGTCCGCGTGCTTGAGATCGCGGATATCGTCCAGGCGAGGGTCTGTGGGGTCATCGATGACAAAACGCATGGCCCCTAGTTTAGGCACAGGGCCACGTGTTCTCCCCAGGCGGGCTAAGCCAGCAGCGAGCTGATGGGCTCCATGGCGAAGTAGACCACGAAGAGGGCGGCCACGAGCCACATGATCCAGTGCACCTTCTTGGCCTTGCCGGCAAAGGTAGCCATCAGGGCATAAGCGATGAAGCCCACACCAATACCATTAGCAATGGAGTAGGTAAAGGGCATGACCACGATGGTGAGGAAGGCCGGAATGGCCTCCTCCATGCGGTTCCACTCGATGTCCTTGAGCTGTGCCGCCATCATCACGCCCACGACGACGAGGACGGGGGCCGCTGCCTCAATGGGCACGATCTCGTAGAGCGGGGTGAGGAACATGGCCAGCAGGAAGATCACACCGGTCACTACGTTGGCCAGGCCGGTGCGGGCACCGTCACCGATGCCGGCCGCCGAATCAGCAAACACCGTGTTGGAGGAGACCGAACCGGCGCCTCCGGCAACGGCGCCACAGCCCTCAACCACCAGGGCGGTCTTCATGTTCGGAAGGTTGCCCTTCTCGTCCACGAGGTTGGCTTGCTTGCCCAGGCCGTTCATGGTGCCCATGGCGTCGAAGAAGTTGGTGAGCAGCAGGGTGAAGATCAGCAAGACCGTGGAGACCACGCCGAGTTTGGTAAAGGCGCTAATCGGATCGACCTGGCCCACAATCGAAAGATCCGGCAGACCACCCAAGGAACTGGGCACCTCCGGGGTGGCCATGCCCCAGTCCTCGGAACCGGTCAGTGCCTGAATGATCATGGCGATGATGGTGGTAATGACGATGCCGATGAACAGTCCGCCGCGGACCTGGCGGATGACGAAGAAGGCGGAGAGAATCAGGCCCACGACAAAGACGAAGGCCGGCCACGTAGCGATCGAACCGTTAACGCCCAGGCTCACCGGAACTGTGGTCATCGCGGCATCCGGGACGCGGGTGACAAAGTGACCATCCACGAAACCGATGAGCGCGATGAACATACCAATACCCACGCCCATCGCTGCCTTCATGGAGGCCGGGATGGCATCGAAGACGGCCTGGCGGAAGCCAGAGATGGCCAGCAGGACGATGATGATGCCTTCGATGACGACGAGGCCCATCGCCTCGCGCCATTCCAGGCCGTTGAGGGAAACCATCGTCACGGCGACGAAGGTGTTCATACCCAGGCCCGCAGCCATGGCGAATGGGTAACGGGCGATCATGCCGAAGGCGATGGTCATGACGCCGGCCACCAGTGCGGTGGCGGCGGCGACCTGCGGGATGCCCAGGGTGGTACCGGCAGCGTCAGCGGACGTGCCCAGGATGAGAGGGTTGAGGAGGATGATGTAGGCCATCGCGAAGAACGAGACCACGCCGGCGCGGACCTCGGTTCCCACGGTGGATCCGCGTTCGGAAATCTTGAAATAGCGATCGATAGCTGCGTTCATCGTGAGAGAGCGCCCCTTCTATCTAGAGAAGTGAAGTTTTACCTGCTAAGGGTGCTCCATCCAGGCACTAAAACGCAAACCCCGCACGCTGCGTCGTTGCTGCGTGCGGGGAGAAAGGCGAGCCTCTTAAAAGATCGGCTTCTCATCATCAAAGGGACGCTCCTGCTCCGATCCCTCCTCACGGATGGTCGTGCCGGAATGCGCACCGCACCCGTAGGTGGCGTGCACCACTTTCCCGTCCGCCGAGTATTCATTGGCACAGACGCCGTAATTAGGTATCAGCTCAAGATAGAAAGCACAGGTTTTGCACTGCAGCTGCGCCTGCGCCGCCATCTCCGAATTCGGCCCATACTTCTTGCGCCAGCGATCCTTAGCTTCCTTGAGGCCTGCCTCGGAAAGCTTCCCATCATCAAGCCTTTCATCATCGGGCGCGGGCGGCATGAGGTCGCCCGGCCCAAGGTCCCCTGGGCGCAGGCGCTCGGAATAGGGCACCCATTCCGGCGCCTGCAGGGCCTGGCCACCGGGAACCAGCGCGACCTCGTTAACGGTCGGTGTACGCGAGCCCTCCGCGCAGGCGACGACGGCATGCCACTCCCACCCCGGATAGCCCGGCACGTGGGCGTCGAAACGGTGAGTAGCCACGTTGCGGCCTACTCCGGCAACGCCGCGGTGCTTGCCGACGTCCCCCTCACCTACCTCTTCCACGGCCCGGCGTGCCAAGTCGACGGCGGTCGAATCGAGAAGCGGGGAATGCATCTTTTTCTTGCGAGTCACCCTCCCATTATTAATCACGCACCAAGCCATAGTGCACAATGACAGTCATGGCCCTCCCACACCTTACTCTCGCGTCTCGCGCACTCGCTGCAGCTCTCTCCGCCGGCGCTCTCCTCGCGCCGCTCACGTCGTGCTCCTCGCAGCCCGCAGGCGATCACGCGGTGTCGCCTGCCTCTTCGGTGTCGTCTGCATCTTCGACGTCGTCTTCCTCGTCGATGGGGGACGATGGGACGTCGCCAAGCGCACGCTCCCCAGAGCGCTTGGGCGTTACCGTCTTGGACACCGCACCCCTGCCACCCGGTACCTTTACCCAGGGCCTGGAAGTTGACCCCGATGGCAACCTGCTGATCGGCACCGGGCTCAACGGCAAGTCCCGCCTGCTGCGCCTCAGCCCGGGTGCAGAGGCCCCGCAAGAGGAAAACTCGCTTGAAAGCTCTTTCTTCGGCGAGGGAATCACGCAGACCGACGCCGGCATCTGGCAGCTGACCTGGAAATCCGGGACAGCTTTCCTGCGGGATTCCGCCACCTTCGAGGAACTGGAACGCGCTAGCTATGACGGCGAGGGCTGGGGCCTGTGCAACGTGGGATCCGAACTCATCATGTCCGACGGCTCCGCCAAGCTGCGCCACCTCGATCCGAAGACCTTCGCAGAACTCGGCCCGCGCACCGAAGTCACCCTCGACGGCTCCCCCGTGGATAACCTCAACGAGCTTGAATGCGTCGACGGTGCGGTCTATGCCAACGTCTGGATGAGCGAGGATATCCTGCGCATCGACCCGGAATCCGGCGCTGTCACCGCCGTGATCGATACCGCAAACCTCAACCATTCCCCTTCTACGGATCCCAACGCCGTCCTCAACGGCATTGCCCGAATCCCGGGCACCGACGAGTTTTGGATCACCGGCAAGCTCTGGGATGAGCTGTACCGGGTGCGCTTCGAGTAGGATTCTCAGCCATGGCTACCGTGAAGCAAGCAAGGAAGAAGTCGCTGCTGCAGTTTCTGGCGCTCATCATCGCCGTGGCGGTCATCGTCGTGGCGGTGGTGCTGTTCCAAAAGTGGAGGAATGACCGCCCGGGCCCCGAGCCACAGGACGTCACCATCACGGCCACGGTGGGCTCCGACACCCTTGACGTTGCACCTTATAGCGTCTGCGAGCCTGGCACCGACTGCAAGGAGGGCGAGGTTCCCAACCTCACGGTGGGCCCCGATGACACCCTGAAGTTGGAGATCCCCGAGGCCATCTCTAACCACGAGTGGTCCGTGCTGTCCATCTATGATGACCCGGCCGCCAATGACAGCACCTCTCACGGCGCCAACGAGACCACCTCGCTGGATATCCCCGGCTCTGTGCCGCCGATTGAGGCCTCCACCGGTGAGCGCCCCAAGCTGATGGTGGTGGAGATTTCCACGCTCATGATTGGCCACGATGCCAATGGCGAGGAAACCCCGATGCAGACGGTGTGGTCCCTGTCCACCATGACGGATGAAGAACTCAAGGAGTCCAAGGCCACGGGCGACGCGCCAGCTGAGAAGTAGCGCCCCTGCCCCACCGATCGACAAAGTGCCCTAGCTGCCAAACTTAGGGCTGATCTGTGATGTCTAGGGACTTTTTGGACACGGAGTCCAAGAGGTTTTTGGACAGGATGTCTAGTGGCTTTTTGGACGTCTAAGGCGGTGGAATAGCCGGATGGCTATTCCATTGCATAAGCGTAGAAAGGTCGCAGATTTCGATCCCGTTCGTGACGGCAAGACGGTCA
>NZ_KV802440.1:0-80982 GCF_001810695.1 Corynebacterium sp. HMSC065D07 | reverse complement strand
ATCGATTTATCCACACGAAATGTCCCTTAAGCCCCCTTCTATCCGTCATTTCAGACGACCTCTCCGTCGTCTCGCACGACGTCGTTTCAGACGACGACGCCGCTTAGAACGGAATGTCTTCCTGCGGTGCGCTTGGAGTGTGGGGTTCCTTGGCAGCGGCCTGCGCTTCCTTAGCTTCCTGCTGGGCAGCTTCCTCTTGGGCGCGCTCGCGGGTGGCCGTGATTTTCTGGGCTACCGTCTGCGCCCACCGCTTCGCTTTCTTTGCCAGCGGGCCGGTCGGCTCCGTCGTGGCCCACGTCCCGTCCTCGTAGAGCCACACCATATCCCCGGTGTGTGGGTCCATGATGTAGTGCGCGCGCCCATCAGTCTTCATATTGTGATGGTGTTGGCACAGGCTGGCCAGGTTGCGCGGGTGCGTGGCGCCGCCGTCGGCATAGTTGATGCGGTGGTCCATCTGGCACAGGTAGGCCGGCCGGTTGCAGCCCGGAGCGCGGCAGGTGCCATCGCGGCCTTCCACATATTTGCGGATGAGCTCTGAAGCTATGTAGCTGGCTGATTCCGGCGGCTGGGAGGACAGGTCGCGCGTGCGTGTGGCGGGCATGTCCTGCGATGTCCATCCATACCCTTGGACAAAGGTAGGAGCGTTGTCGATGTCACTAGCTTGGTAGGTGTGCAGAATGATAGTCGCCGGTGGAGAGATGCTGCCGGCGATGAGCTTCTTTAGGGCATCGGCCTGCGAGAGCCCGTTCTCCTTCGCCGCCTGTTTGATGTAGCCATCCAGAATCATCCCCGTGGCACTGTCCGTGTTGAGCTCAAGGATGCCGCGCTCGCCAGTATCGGTAAAAGTATAAGAGTCCTTCTTCGGCGAATCGCGGAAGGTAAAAGCTTTATTGATGCTCTTGCAAGTATCGCGCACCTTACGCCCAATCTGCGCCGGTGTAGGGAAGACTTGATTCGGGGAGGTAGGGGTGAAGAAGGTGACCAGGGAATCGTCGATAAGCGCGAGCGTTTCCGGAGGAAGCTTGCCCAGCTTCGTCAGGGTGCGGTCGATGGTGATGAGCGCCTTCATGTCCAGCAGAAACTGACTGTCCTGCAGGGCCTTGACCTGCGGTAGTTCCGTGAGGCGGTGCACGGCCAGGCAGCATTCGCTCACGGTGTAGTCACCGACGCCGAGCTTGGCGACGAGCCTCTGGCACGCAACATCAAAATCCTCATCGAGATCTGGCATGGCGGCTACCCATGAGCGATAGTCCGCGCGGCGGGCGGCGCTGCGCTCCACGGCGAGGGTGCAGTCAGGGTTCATATGGGAAAAGTAGGCGGTTTGAGTGGCGGTGTTCACGGTGTCCCCTAGGTTTATGGTATCGCTTGTATGTTCTATGAGCACTATAAGACACGCCCCGGACATCTACTATGACCTGGGGAATGTAGGTGTTTCCTCGAGGTATTTGAGACATACAAGCGCCCTCTTTGCATCAGGTGGGGAGTATTGTCTTCCGGCCCCACAGGAGTCCGCTGCGTACGTATGATGGCGAACTATGTTGCCTAGACTCTTGACCCTTGACAACCTGGTTATCTCACAGACAAAGTCCTTCATGCAGGATCAGTTCCTGATCGCCGATGAACAAGGCGTGCCCGTGGGCACCATCGTGCAGTCGTCGAGCATGAAGGACATGTTCTTCAATGCCTCCCGCAGCCTCGAGGTTGCCTTCACGGATGAGCAGGGCAATCCGCAGCAACCGCTCATGGTGATCAAGGATCCGCCGAACTTCGTGCGGGATACCTATGAGGTGTATTTGCCGGGCGTCGAGAAGCCCATGGCAGTGGTGACCAAGAAGTTCTCCCTGCTAAAGACGCGCCTGACCTTGGAGATGGAAGGCTTCCCAGAGATTGAAATTGAAGGCGATGTCTGGGATTGGAATATCCAGATCAACAGCCAGGGACAGCCCCTAGCGGAAGTGCGCAACGAATGGTCAGGCGTGGGGCGGTTCCTAGCCGGGAAGAATACCTACAAACTCAGCATCGCGCCGGGGCTCGACCCGCAGCAGCATGCGGGGCTCATCGGTGCGGTCATGTGCATGGATATGCTGCGCACCAAGCAGCAGAACAGCAGCTAGCGGCGCACCATGCGCCAGCTTCCATAGGAAAAGAGCGCGGTGGCCAGCGCTGGGAGGCCATAGGTGCGCACGGCCTTGCGCACGGAGCGGTAGTCGCGGATGAGCCAGCCTTTTTCCTCGGCGATATCGCGCAGCTTGGAATCCGGGTTAATGGCCACGGGGGTTCCCACCATGGAGAGCATCGGGACGTCGTTGGAGCTGTCGGAGTAGGCGGTGCAGCGCTCAAGGTCGAGGTTCTCCAAGGTGGCCAGTGCTGCCACGGCGTGCTTTTTGCCCGAGCCGTGGAGGATATCGCCCACGAGGCGGCCGGTGAAGCGGCCATCTTTTACTTCCGCCACGGTGCCGAGCGCGCCCGTGAAACCGAAACGCTGCGCCAGAATCTGCGCTAGCTGCACGGGGGTTGCGGTAACCAGCCATACCTGCTGGCCGGCATCGAGGTGCATCTGCGCCAGCTGTTTTGTGCCCGGGTAGGCCTTGCGTGCCATGGATTGGTCCACGATGCTCTCGCACAGGGCCACCATCTCATCCACCGAGCGGCCCTTGACGAACTCGAGCGCCTGCACGCGCCCGGCGGCTACGTCCGCGGCATTCTCTGAACCGGAGACGCGGAATTTGAGCTGCTTCCACGCGATGGGAAGGATCTCAGAAAGCTTGAAGTAGCGGCGGCGCGCAAGCCCCAGCGCGAAGGCTACGAGCGAGGAGCCTTGGATCAACGTGTTATCCACGTCGAAGAAGGCGGCGGCGCCAACGTCCTGGGGGATGTCTGGGTCGGGCTCAGTGATGGAGCGTGAACCCGCCGATTCGAAGGATCCCCGGACGGAATCCACGCCAGAGGAAAACGCATCCAGGTCAATGCCAAAGAGGTGTTCCACCGCCGCGGCTGCCGACGCCTCACCTGCCGCCCGCTGGTGCTCCTCACCCAGCGGGGCAAAGGCCTGTTGCTCCAAGAAGTTACGTAGGTTTCCCCTGCTTGCGGTCCAGTTGGCAAGGAACTCGCGGGGAGAATCGGGCATACCGGGAGGCAGGGGGAGGGGCACGCGTTCAGCTTTCATGGGGCGGGCAGACTAACGTGTCCATAGTAAACCGCAAACCGTTCTACGTCCTATCGAGGAGTTTCTATGTCCCACGTCGTCGAGCTGATGGTGCGTACTACGTGTGGCTCTTGCGCGCGAGTGCTCGAGCAGATTACTCCGGTGGTCCAGCAGGCTGGTGCGGAGCTTAACGTGCGCACGGTGGATGAGGATGCGGAGCTGGCCATGGAATATGGTGATCGCGTCCCCGTTGTAGTGATTGATGGGGAGGAATTCTCCTGTTGGGAAGTGGACAATGAGGAGCTAGCGCAGGCGCTGGCGCAGTAGTTTTTTCGGCGTTCCCGCGAGTTTCGGAAACAAGCAGAAGGCTAGTAGTCTTTTGGATGATCTATGTCATCCAAAGGGATGATAAACAACTGGAGGGTAGTGCATGAGTGTGCTCGTCGTGGGCATGTCGCATCAGTCGGCGCCGGTGGCGCTGCTGGAAAAGCTGAGCATGGACGAGACCGTGCAGAACCATACGTGCCGGACCATGGTGTCGGCGGGCTCGCTGAGCGAAGCGATGATTATCTCCACGTGCAACCGCCTGGAGGTCTACACCGTTACCAATTCCTTCCACACAGGCGTGCAGGATGTCGTGCGCAACCTCGCTGAAGTCTCCGGCGTGGGGGAGGAGGAACTGCGCTCCTACCTTTATGTTCGCTATGCCGACGCCGCCGCTGAGCACCTCATGATGGTGGCCTCGGGCTTGGACTCGATGGTGGTAGGTGAGCAGCAAATCATCGGCCAAGTCCGTACCGCCTATCAGTTCGCTGTCGAGCAGGGAACCGTCGGGCCGCGCATCCACGCGCTGGCCCAGTGCGCGCTGCGCACCGGCAAGCGGGTGCATTCCGAAACCGAGATCGATGAGGCGGGCTCCTCCATGGTCTCTTTCGCTTTCGATCAGGCCCTGAGCCGCATGGGCACGAACGATCTCGACGGCAAGCGCGTGCTGATCTTGGGGGCGGGTGCAATGGCCTCGCTAGCGGCAACCCACGCGGGGCGCTTGGGAGCACACCTGGTTATTGCGAACCGCACCCTGGCTCGCGCCCAGCGCGTGGCGGAACATGCCCATGAAGCGGGCGTCTATGCGGACGTCGTTGAGTTCGCGCACCGCGCCCAGGCTTTGCGCGATGTGGACATGGCGATTTCTGCCACGGGCGCCCAGGATTTCACCATTTCAGCGGCCGACGTCGAGCGCTACCACGTGGCCGACCGTGAGCTCATGCTCGTGGATCTCTCGCTCCCTCGCGATATCGATGATGCGGTGGCAGATGTCGAGGGGGTCGACCTCGTCAACATCGAGAGGCTGAGTAATTCTTTGCAGGCGGCCGATACTGACCTTGCCGCCGGCACCAGCCCCCACGCGCAGGCGCGGCGCATCGTCAATGAAGAGCTGGAAGCCTATGCTTCCGAACAGCGCGTCCGCGACGTCGTCCCGGCGGTATCGGCGCTGCGCAAGCGGGCAGCGAACCTGGTTCAGTGCGAGGTAGCGCGGCTGGAGCAGAAGCACCCAGAGCTGGATGAGCGCCAGATGGGAGACATCAACCGTGCTCTCAAGCGCGTTGCGGATAAGCTGCTCCATGAGCCCACGGTTCGTGCGAAGAAGCTCGCAGCCAACTCCGGAACGGTGAGCCACGAGACCGCGCTACAGGAACTCTTTGGGCTCCAGCTGGAGGGCAGCGGTGTGGCCATTGACGTGGCGGAGCTGCCGGATGCCGCG
The DNA here is from genome assembly GCF_001810695.1 of Corynebacterium sp. HMSC065D07. NCBI lineage: Bacteria > Bacillati > Actinomycetota > Actinomycetes > Mycobacteriales > Corynebacteriaceae > Corynebacterium > Corynebacterium sp. HMSC065D07. Next base: position 76,075 of record NZ_KV802440.1, on the reverse strand, counting down.
CAGATGGAAGCCGCGGAAAGCACTAAGGAAGAAGAGGACGCATAGATGTTGAAGATCGGCACCCGAGGATCCCTCCTGGCCACCACGCAGTCGGGGCACGTGCAGGAGTGGCTGCAGCAGGCAGGCTATGAGGCAGAGTTGCACATCGTCACCACGCAGGGGGATGTCAACATGGCGCCCGTGGAGCGCATCGGCGTGGGCGTATTTACGCAGGCCCTGCGTGAGGCCGTCGCCCGCGGCGAGTGCGAGATTGCGGTGCACTCCTTCAAGGATCTGCCCACGGCTGCCGACGAGCGCTTCGACCTTGTGGTTCCGCAGCGCCAGGACATCCGCGAAGCGCTTATCGCCCGCGATGGCCTGACCCTCAAGGAACTGCCGGAGGGCGCTCGCGTGGGTACCTCCGCGCCGCGCCGCATCAGCCAGTTGCGGGCGCTGCGCCCGGACCTGGACATTCGTCCACTGCGCGGCAATATCGATACCCGCATGGGCAAGGTCACCGGTGGCGAGCTCGATGCCGTCTTCCTGGCCTACGCAGGTCTCGTACGCGCGGGCTATGCCGATCGCGCCACCGAGGTCTTCGACCCGGAGGTTTTCATGCCCGCCCCGGCACAGGGCGCGCTGGCCATCGAGGCAGTGAAGGGAACGGAGGCTGCACAGGCCATTGCCCTGCTTGCCGACGCCCCCGCCACCGCCGCCACCCGCGCCGAGCGCACCGTGCTCTCCCGGCTAGAAGCCGGCTGCACCGCGCCGGTCGCTGCGGTCTCTCACTGGGAGGGCGAGCAACTGGTCGTGCGCGGCGGAGTCTTCGCCCTCGATGGTTCTCGTCAGCTCATCGCTCAGGCCCAGGGCGAGGCCAGCGAGGCAGAAGAATTGGGGCGCGCGGTCTCCGAGGAGCTCTTCGCGCAGGGAGCTGCAGACCTCCTGGCAGCGGAGTAATCGCACGTAATTTTTGCTTTGGGGCCTTTTCCTTTAGTGTGTATCTAGCACACAATCATTGAGAGCAATGATTTAGGCCCCCTTAACTCGCGAGTGAGGGGCTTTCTTGTCTCCATTTCCCGCGCCTGCCACGCGTGGCGCCGGGGCACTCGGAATCCACAAACTAGAAAAGAACCTTATGAGCAATGCCGTGCCGGATACCCAGCCTGAGCTGGGTAAGTCTGATCTGGGCAAAGTCGTCTTCGTCGGTGCCGGCCCAGGCAACCCCGACCTGCTGACCGTTCGCGCCCGCGAGGTTCTGGAGACGACAGCCAACGTTGTTACCGACGCCGCCGTGTCCCAAGGCGTGCGCGACATGGTGGCGCAGCAGGTGCCGGTTCCGCAGGAGCTTCTCGATGCCGCCGAGGAGGAGTACGAACGCATCTGCGCCGCTGCGAAGGAGGCGGGTGCGCGCCGCAAGCCGCCGCGCCCGGCTCCGCCGACGGCAGCGGTGTTTGAGGAGGCTGCGGGGGACGTCGTCAAGCAACTGCGTGAGGCGCTCGAGCGCGCCGAGGGCCACGACGTGATCCGCCTGGTCACCGGAAACCCGCTCAACCGCGAGTCCATCAAGGCGGAAATCACCGCCGTGGCCAATGCGGGCATGGAATTCCAGGTGATCCCGGGCATGTCCCTGCCTTCGACAGTTCCGTCTTTTGCGGGTATTGCTCTCGGTGCGACCTATACCGAGGCCGACATCACCGAAGGTGCGGATTGGGACGCGCTGGCCACCGCGACGCAGCCGCTGGTTTTGCAGGCCACCGCAGAGGATCTGCCGGTGATTTCCGCCGAGCTGGTGGAGCGCGGGATGCCCGCGGAGACGGAAGCCTACGTCACCGTCCACGGAACCACCCGTCTGCAGCGCACCCACGAGACCACTCTGGGCACGCTGGGCAAGCTCGACGCTGAGCTGCCGGGCGAGCTCGTCGTCACGCTGGGCCGCAGCTTTGATGATCGCTCGAAGTACTCCTGGTGGGAGAACCGTTCGCTCTATGGCTGGCGCGTGCTCGTGCCGCGCACGAAGGAGCAGGCCGCGGCGATGAGCGCCCGCCTGGCTGGCCACGGTGCCATTCCGCAGTCGGTGCCCACTATCTCCGTGGAACCGCCGCGCAACCCGGCGCAGATGGATCGCGCCATCAAGGGCATCGTCGAAGGCCGCTACAAGTGGGTCGTGTTCACCTCCGTCAATGCGGTGAGCGCGGTGTGGAAGAAGATCGCGGAACTCGGCCTCGATGCCCGCGACTTCGCCGGTGTGCACCTGGCGGCGGTGGGGCAGAAGACCGCCGATGCGATTCGCGCCAAGGGCATGGTCCCGGAGCTTCTGCCGCCGGCGAGGAAGCAGAATGCCGAGGGCCTCGTGGAGGTCTTCCCTAATTACGTTGAGGACATCGACGCCGTGGGCCGCGTGTTGCTGCCGCGCGCGGATATCGCCGGCGAGACTCTGGTGAACGGCCTGTTGGACTTGGGCTGGGAAGTCGATGACGTGGTGGCCTACCGCACCGTGCGCGCGGCCCCGCCGGCGGCGGAGATCCGCGACATGATCAAGTCCGGTGGCTTCGATGCGGTGGCCTTTACCTCGCCGTCGACGGTGCGCAACCTCGTCGGCATCGCAGGCAAGCCCCATGCCCGGACCATCATCGCGTGCATCGGCCCCTCCACCAAAGCGGCGGCCGAGGAGGTGGGGCTGCGCGTGGACGTGGTCCCGGAGGTCGCGGATGTGCCGACGCTTGTCGACGCCCTCGCTGACCACGTCGCCGCCCTCCGCGCCGCCGGCAACCTGCCCGCTCCGCGCAAGAAGCGCCGCTCGCGCAAGAAGTCGGCGTCGACCACAGCTGGGAAGGCAGATTAGGGGCGACTAGAGTCGAGAAAGTACTTTTGTTTTTCTCGTAGCTCAAAGGAGAGTTTTTACTCATGAGCATTGCTCGCCGCCCCCGCCGCCTGCGTCAGAACCCGGCTTTTAGGGACTTGGTTGCGGAAACGTCGCTGCGCCCCTCTGACCTCATCCTCCCGATGTTCGTCGTCGATGGTCTGGATGAAGCCCGCGAGATCCCCTCCATGCCGGGCGTAGCGCAGCACAGCTTGGATTCCCTCAAGCGCGCCGCCCACGAGGCACTTGACGCCGGCGTGACCTGCGTTGACCTTTTCGGTGTGCCGCGTGAGGAAGACAAGGATGCAACCGGCTCCGTGGCTTGGGACCCGCAGGGCATTCTCAACGTCGCGATTGCCGAGCTGCGCAAAGAGTTCGGCGATGACCTCATCGTGATGGCGGATACCTGCCTCGATGAGTTCACCTCGCACGGTCACTGCGGTGTGATCGATGACAAGGGCCGCGTGCTCAACGATGAAACCGTCGAGCTCTACCAGGACATGGCCCGCTCCCAGGCCCGCGCCGGTGCGCACATGGTCAGCCCCTCCGGCATGATGGACGGCCAGATTGCCGCCATCCGTGAGGCCCTCGATGAGGCCGGCCATGAGGACGTTGCCATCATGGCCTATTCCGCCAAGTACGCCTCCGCCTTCTTCGGCCCCTTCCGCGATGCCGTCGGTTCCTCCCTGGAGGGCGACCGCCGCACCTACCAGCAGGATCCGCGCAACTTCCGCGAGTCCATGCTGGAGGTGGACCTAGACATCGAGGAAGGCGCGGACATCGTCATGGTTAAGCCTGGCCTGCCGTACCTCGACGTGTTGGCCGGTGCCGTGGAGCGCTCCTCCGTGCCGGTAGCCGTGTACCAGGTGTCCGGCGAGTATGCGATGATTCAGGCAGCCGCCCAGAACGGGTGGATCGATGGTGAGGCCGTTATGCTGGAGTCCTTGACCGCGTTCAAGCGCGCGGGCGCGGACCAGATCCTGACGTACTTCGCCACGGACGCCGCCCGCTTGCTCAAGTAAAAGGAGAATCGTGACGTTCAGCCCGAACACGGCTTCGTCGGCACAGAAGCCGGCGAAGCAGGACAAGGAGCCGGATAAGGAGAAGGCCACTCGCACCGAAGCCGTCTCCCTCATGCTCAAGGTGTGGGCCGTTGCCTTGCTGTTTGAGGTGGTGCACCTAGTCCTGAGCATCGTGCTGACCCTGATGAATAGGGACGAGCTCTTTGCCCAGGCGCGCACCACCGCGGAGTCCGCAGCGGAAAAGTCCGGGCAGGACGTCAGCGATGCCCTCGTGCAGCTCGTGGGCTATGGCTCGGTGGCGTTCAGTTCGCTGATATCGCTCGCCATCGTCGTCCTGCTGGGCATCATGCTGGGCTTGATCCACAAGAACTCCACGGCGGCCGGCACCGGCCGGCGCCTGTGGTTCGCCTTCTCCCTCTACTTCGCCCTCCGCGTGCTTATCGTCTTCATGAGCAGCCCCGCCGGGGCGAGCGTTCCGGACTGGCTGTTCGTTCTCGATGGCGGCGTGCAGATCCTCGTCGGCGTGGCCGCCGTCATGGGCTTGATCTTCTCCTCCAAGGAAGAAGTTCTTGAGTACACCGGCGAGATGGAACAGATGCGCCAGATGCGCAAGGAGATGGAAGAGCAGCGCCGCCAGGAAAACCTGGAGGAGCGCGAGAAGAAAAACAAGGACAAGGAGAAAGAAAGAGACAAGGACGGCAAGCGATGAATGACCGCCCCGGCCCCGCGGACTATAACCGCCGTCCGCGCCGCCCCAAGAGGCAGGGCGAGCAGGATTTTTCAACTTGGCCTTCCCAGCTGCGCATCTCCTATTGGGTCTTTGTGGTTGCCGCCGTTGTGATGTTGACCGCCGGAATGGTGGGACTCTTTGGCTCCTATGGCTCGGTGACGAACCCCGAACTCAGCCCAGAGCAGGTGGGCTATATCCGTTTCAATACGCGCTTTGCTGCCATTTCTCATGTGGTGAGCGCTGTCATCATTGCGGCGTGCTCCGCGCAGTTAGCAAACGGTTCGGTGTGGGCGCGCCGCATCACTACCGCGGTTTCCGCCTATGCCATGTTCGTCAGCATAGCGGCGCTGATTGCCGGCGTGGGCGGGCTGCTCTTGTTGCTCATTCCGATGGCGCTCATGGTGGGAATCTTCTTCCTCTTTCATCCAGAGTCGACGGCGTTCATTAAGGCCCGTCGGGCGCAGAATTCCTGATTGGCGCCCACTCCAACTTTTGATTCATAATGGACGGTATGTCTCGTCTGTCTGCCGCGCCGCTTATTGAGGCCGCTTCCGGCCGCACCCCGTCCCGTCCACCCGTCTGGTTCATGCGCCAGGCGGGGCGTTCTTTGCCGGAGTACCGCAAGGTCCGTGAGGGAATCAGCATGCTGGATTCCTGCTTCATGCCGGAGCTGCTGGCGGAGATTACCCTGCAGCCAGTGCGCCGCCACGACGTCGACGCGGCCATCTTGTTCAGCGATATCGTCGTCCCGCTCAAGGCCGCGGGCGTCGGCGTGGAAATCGTCCCCGGACGCGGCCCAGTCATGGATGCGCCCGTGCGCACCAAAGCAGATGTGGCGAACCTGCCTATCCTCGACGTCGACGTGCCCGAGGTGCGCCAGGGCATCGAGATCATTCTGAACGAGCTCACCGACAAGCAGGCACTCATCGGTTTTGTCGGCGCGCCTTTCACTTTGGCTAGCTACCTCATTGAGGGCGGCCCCTCGAAGAATCATGAGCGCACCAAGGCCCTGATGCATTCCGAGCCGGACATCTGGCATCAGCTCATGGAGCGCCTGACCCCGACGATCATCTCTTTCCTTCAGCTCCAGCTGGAGGCGGGAATCGATGCGATGCAGCTTTTTGATTCCTGGGCGGGCTACCTCAACGAGCGCGACTACCGCGAGTTTGTTCTGCCCTATTCAACGCAGATCCTTAAGGCCGCGGAGGGCCGCGTGCCGCGCATTCACTTCGGCGTGGGAACCGGCGAGTTGCTCGGCGCGATGTCGGAAGCCGGTTCGGAGGTCATGGGCGTGGACTACCGTGTGAGCATGGATGCCGCCGCGGCACGCGTCGATGCAGACATCCTGCAGGGCAACCTTGATCCAGCTTTGCTCTTTGCCGGCGAGGATGCGGTGCGCCAGGGCGTGCGCACCATCAAGGCAGAGGTCGCCCGCGCAAGGGAGCGCGGCGACGTGAAGGGACACATCTGGAACCTCGGCCACGGGGTTCTGCCGACTACCGACGCCGACGCCATCACTCGCGCCGTCGCCATCATCCACGAGGAGGGCTAAATGAAAATCGCGATCATTGGTGCTGGACTGGCGGGACTCACCGCCGCGTGGGAACTCAAGCACAACACCGAGGGCTCCCATGAGGTTTATGTTTTCGAGGCGGCCGGCCGCATCGGCGGCAAGCTGCACACCGTGCCGTTTAATGGCGGGCCGACGGACATGGGCGCGGAGGCCTTCATCCGCCGCCGCCAAGATGCCGTGGACTTCTTCACGGAGCTGGGCTTGGAGGATTCCTTCGTGGAACCCAACAGTCAGCTGCGCCCCCGCGTGTATACCGGCGGCGAGCTGCACTTCTTGCCACAGGGCGGTGTCATGGGTATTCCTTCCGCGCCGCAGGACTTCTTCTCCGCTGCCACCAATGAGCGCATCACCAACGAGCAGCCCTTTGAGTGGGAAGTCGGCGGGGATGTCTCCGTGGGCAAGCTCGTGCGCCAGCAATACGGCGATGACGTGGTGGACCACGTGGTCTCCGCGCTCCTCGGCGGTGTGTACTCCTGTACGGCCGATGACCTGGGCCTCCGCGCCACGGTTCCGCACCTAGCGGCCACGCTGGACTCGCTGGCGAAAGAGGGCCCGGTAACCCTGTCGGCGGCAATCAAACAGATCGAGTCCGGCCGCAGCCCGGCCGAAGGCTCCGTCTTCGGCACCTTCAAGGGCGGCTACGCCGAGCTCTACGAGGCCCTGGCTGAGAAGTCCGGCGCGCAGATCCACCTGGACACCTTCGTCTCGGGCGTGACGCGTAAGGGTGATGCCTTTGAGGTCAAGGGCGCGCCGGGGGATATCGGCCCCTTCGACCGCGTGCTCTTTGCCACCCCGGCTCCGACGACCGCGCGCCTGCTCAAGGCCGTGGCTCCGGAGGCCGCCCAGGAGTTGTCTTCTGTCCAGCTGGCCTCCTCTGTAGTCGTCGGCTTCAACTTCGCCTCCGCCACGGACCCGGAGGGCAACTCCCTTCCGGAGGCCACCGGCATTCTCGTCGCCTCTGACGAGCCCGGCGTGCGCGCCAAGGCTTTCACGCTCTCATCCAATAAGTGGCCGCACCTGAACGAGCGCGAAGGCTTCCTCGTGCGCGCCTCCTTCGGCCGCTTCGGCGATGACGCCCTCGTGCGCGCGGAGGAGGATGACCTGGTGGACTATGCCCTTGATGACCTGCAGAAGATCACCGGCTTCGACGGCCGCGCCGCCGGCGTGGAGGAGATCTACACGCAGCGCTGGTTCGGCGGCATCCCCCGCTATGACGAAAAGCACCTGGCTACCGTTGCCGCCGTGCGTGCCGCGCTTGCCGACGTCCCCGGTATCGCCACCGCCGGCGCTTGGGCCGATGGAGTCGGCGTGCCCGCCGTCATCGCCGGCGCCCGCGCTGCCGCGCAGGCGCTCGTCAGCTAGCTCTCCGTCCCTCCTTGTGGTGCCTTCAGCTCTTCGATGGAGTTACGTAGTCGCTCTGCATTGCGAGGGGAACGCAGAAGGTATTCCGTTTCACGGAGCGAGTTGTAGTCATCCATGGAAACGGTCGTTGTGAGGTTGAGCTGCTCGCACACGTGCTCGTCGTGGCTGACCAGGATGAATGCCCCGCGGTAGCTCGTGAGCACCTCAATCAGCCAATCGGTGGTGGGGATATCGAGGTTGTTTGTCGGTTCGTCGAGAAGCAGAAAGCGCGGGGCTGGGTCGCTGAGCAAGACGCGGGCGATTTCGACGCGGAAGCGCTCGCCACCAGAAAGCTGGCCCACTGGCTGGTGGATCTTGTCGTTGATAAAGAGCATTTGGGCCAGCTGGTCGCGCAGGAACTGCGGGTCCGCGTTGGGGTTGGCCTCCCGCACGATGTCGAGCACCGACTTCTCCTCAGGCAGGACGATGCGTTGGCGGATGTATCCGCAGGGCAGCGCGTACTCGACGTCGCCGCGGGCGATGCGGTTGAGGAAGGTGGTCTTGCCGCTGCCGTTGGGCCCGGCGAGGCGAACACGCTCAGGGCCAGTAATGCTGAGCAGATCGCTGACCAGCACGCGGGTGCCCACGGGCAGCTCAGTGCCGGGGAGGTCGATGTGGACATGGGTGTCGTCGCGAAGCGCGCGCTGTGCCTTGTCATGAGCCGACAGGGCGGCAGCCACTGCATCGTTGGCCTGTTGAGAACGCCCAGCGGCCGAGCGCTCAGAACGGTTCTTGTCCAAGCCCATGGCCATGCCGGGTTTGCGCTTCGAGGCGGCGAAGTTCTTGCCGCGGCGGGCATCGCGCGCAATGCGGGTCTGCATGGCGGCGCGCTCGCGGATTTGTTTGCGGTGTTCGGCCTTGGTCTCTCGGACCTTGGCCTGCGCGGAATCCTGCTCGGCATCAATCGCTGCGCGGTAGGAGGAGTAGTTTCCCTCGAACTCGCGAAGTGTTCCGTGGTAGAGCTCCGCAATGCTATCCGCGTGCGCGAGGAGCTCGCGGTCGTGTGAGACGACGAGAACCGGCATCGGCGCGGTGCGAATGAGCTCGAGCAGGCGCTGGCGTGATGAGGAGTCCAGGTTGTTGGTGGGCTCGTCGAGGATGAGGAAATCCGGCTTGCGGAAGAATGCGGCGGTCAGTGCCACGGTCACCGCTTCACCACCCGACAGTGTTCCGATAGTGCGCTCTAAGGGGAAGGGGATACCCGCAGCGTCGAGAGCTGCTTCAATACGTTCTGCTAAGTCCCACTGCTCACCAACAGTGGCGGCGAGCTCTTCCGAGTATTCGCCAGCCTCAATGCGGGCAATGGCGTTGAGGACTTCGGTCGCGCCAAAGACATCGGCGATGGTGCTAGACGTATGGAGGCCTAAATCCTGGTCGACATAGAGGACTGAGCCCGCGGATACCGTTCCCGAAGTCGGGGCAATGAGGCCTGCAAGTACCTTGGCTAGCGTTGATTTTCCGGAACCATTCGCACCGACCAAGCCCGTGAAGTGCGAGGAAAACGTGCCGGTGAGCTCCGTGAAACAGGGGGTGCCGTCGGGCCAGGTGACGGTGAGATGAGAAAAAGAAATAGGCATGAAGAAATCCACCTTCGAGTAAGTCGCGTAAAAAGTGTGACGTCGAATTAGGAAAAAATCTTCATGCCCGAAAGACTAGCCCGGCTAATACCCCAGCGCAAGGGCCGCCACACCAAGACCGAGGGCGCCGCGGGCAATGTAGTGCAGCACCTCGGGGGAGAAGGAGACACCGAAGCCGCCGCTGTCCAGCATGGACATGCTGTCTACCTGTGCCGGGCGGGAACGCTTAAACGACGCCCAGCTAAGACCGGCGATGATGAGCACCACTGCGATGGCGGAGAGCTTCCACACCAAGAGGAGGACACCAGCACCAAGGAGTGCCGTGCCCACAGAAGCGATAAGGGGAAGGCCCCAGTCGGGCCATGCATCGTCGCTGACGCGTCCGAAGGAGGCGGCGCGCCCAACCGCCGCGCCGACGATGCTCCACGCGGACATGAATCCGACGATAGCCAGCGCCCCGAGCTGTGGGGCGAACCCCAATGACAAACCGAGGGCCGCGAGCGCACCGACGCCGATGTACCACCGTCGTCCCAGACGACGGAAGAAGAGCCCCGTCAACGTGGAGGGCGCATGGGCGCGACGAGGAATCCAGGCCGACTGGCTCGCAATGGCATCAGAGGTGACCTCCGAATCAAGCAGACCAAGGCCGGATCCACCGACCAGGCGCGTATGCCCAGCGCTGAGAAGCGAAGCCAGCGTGAACGAGCGCCACCCCACGACGAAACGCAGGGCCGGGACTGTCAGCGCGAACCACGGGGATAGCCCGGTGGACACGCAGATGCCGAGACCTAAGACCCCGAACCCGATCAGCTGCGTCCATGTGATCCAGTCGGTACCGCGGAGTTTGCCGCGTGGGCGATCAACGTACACCCAGCGTTCCCGCGACAGCGCGCGCAGGGGATAGAGAGCCTCGGTGAGCACCATAAGCGCGAGCACTCCCACGATGCCGGCAATAGGAGCGACGCCCGTCAGAGTGATGCGCGTTGGGATGATAGGCAGGACTGCGCCGACTTCTTGCCAGACTGTATAACCGAAGCCGATGAAAATGCCGGCGAGGATGAGGTACCAGATGCCATCACCCAGCCGTGATAGCGCGCGCATCACAGCTGCACCACCTCGTCGCAGGCCTGGGTGATCGTGTCGGAATGCGAGGCCACGACGATGCAGCGATTCTCCTCGTCGGCTAGGTAGCGCAATTCGCTTGCGAGGAACTCGGTCCAAGCGGCGTCGAGGTGGCGCTCGGGCTCGTCGATAAGCACTGCGCGCGCCGGCTGGTACAGCTGTGCGGCCAGGAACACGCGCTGGCGCTGGCCCGAGGACAGGCGCGAGGCCGGGTGCGGAAGGAGAGGATCGAGCGCCCAGAGTTCGCAGAGCTTGGCGACGTCCACCCCTGCCGCCTTTCCTATCAAGTCCAGGTGCTCGCCCACGGTGAGGTCGGGGAGGAAAACCGGCTCGGCCACCGTAATCACAGCACCCGGTTGCTCCTTCGTGTCGACGGGATGGCCGTCGCACTCCACTGAGCCTTCGAGAGGCGCAAGCTCACCGCCGAGCGTGGCTAGCAACGTGGATTTACCTGAACCGTTGGGCCCAGCGAGGCCATAGATGCGGCCGGGGGCGAAGTCTTTCTCAAGATGTCCAAGGGGCGTGGAATGCCCATAATCGGCGTCGATGGAAAGCATTGCTGGGCGGCGAGCTCCTTACATTGGGCGGCTAGACAATAGTTAAAACTTATTGATGAAGTTTAGCAAAATGCACGCCCCGAACGTTCTTTTCGAGGTGGGAAACACCCTTGGGATTGGTGTCATGAGCTGCTAAAATGAGAGAAAATGTAGTTGAAAACTCGGGAGGATAGCAATGTCGGAGCCTGTTCAAATTGAAAGCAGTAGTAGCGACCGTGATCCGTTAGCGTTGAGCGATGCTGCGTTGCGTCTAGCAGGCCACGATGTGACTGATGAGTACGTGCGCCAGCTGGGCCGCGAGGTGGCTGCAGGGACATTATCTGCCGACGAAGCTATCGCTCGTGTTCGGCGAGCTTCGCTGAAATAGAGCGCGGGGGGAGAAACATGAGCGGGGGCTGGGAGAGCTATTTCATTCCAGGGACCAAGGTTCTGAAGAATCGCTTGGGGTTAGATGACGCAGAAGGACTACGGATCTTGGAAGAAAAGCTTGTATTTCTTCGGATAACCGAGTTGGAGTCGGCACCTGTGGAAGGTGCTTTTGACTACGCGCACTTCAAGGCTATACATCGACATCTTTTTCAGGATGTGTATGACTGGGCAGGTGAAGAGCGGACTGCCCCTACAGACCAGTTCATGATTAAGGCTGGGCATGCCTACTATCCGGCGGGGCCGGAAATGACGAAGGCAGCAGAGAAGCTGTTTGCGGGGCTGGCGAAGGATGATTTTCTGCGTGGCCTAGAGATTGATGAGTTTGTGACCAAGCTGGCGGAGCTGTGGGGCGAGCTCAATGTGGTGCATAGTTTTAGGGAAGGCAATACCCGTACGCAGACGGTGTTCTTTGATGCGCTGGTTACGGCGGCAGGATACCAACTTAATGTGGAGCGGCTAGCGAGTGATAGCCGCGTACGCGCGGAGTTTATTGCCGCGCGCTTTCACAGCCAGGACACGGAGGATAACGCGCAGCTGGAGGAGGTGCTGCGCGGGCTCGTCGGAAAGCGCAGTGCCTAGCTCTCGAGGCTAGCCCTTGTTGCGGAAGACGAAGATGGAGGAGAAGTCCTGGTCGCCGTGGCCCATGGCCTGCTGTTCCTCAAAGCGCTCGATGGCGGCGGCCACTGCAGGCAGCGGCTTGTTGGCGGTCATCTCCATGAGCTTGGTGTCCTTGCACAGGGCATCCACGGTGAAATCACCCGGAGTGGTGTTGCGCTCGCCGGTGATGAACGGGCCCTTCATGTTCTTCATGAAGGCCAGGCCGGTGATGTCGAGCATCTCGAGGATGACCTCGGAATCGAGGCCCTCGGACTCGCCGAGGTGCAGTGCTTCCAGCACGCCCTCCGCGGTAACGGCGAGGGCCAGGTTGGCCAGGAGCTTGCCAATCGCCGCGGTGGCGGCGGACTCCACGCCGATGAGCTTGTTCTCATCGGCCCACGGCTCGGCGATGGTCATGGCGAGCTCGCGGCGGTCGTCGTCAGGCGTGCCCACGTAAACACCGAGCTTGCCTTCGCGCGCCGGGCCCAGCGAACCGACGACGGGCGCGTGGACATAAGAGTCGACCGCGGCGGCGAATTCGCGGGCGGCATCGGGGGAGACGGTCGTGGTATCGATCCAGGTCACGCCGTCCGGGATGAGGTTGGCGTCAATGACTTGCTCACGGATGTCATCGGGGCCAAAGAGCGAGGTAATGATGACCTCTGCGCCCTCCACGGCGGCGGTGGGGGAATCGGCGAGGGTAGCGCCGGACTCAACCAGCGGTTGCGCGCGCTCCGCGGTGCGGTTCCAAACGGTGAGCTCATGGTTCTTGAGGAGGTGTCGGGCGAGCTCAGTGCCCATGCGGCCAGTACCTAGGAATGCAATCTTCATGCCGCCCAGTGTGCCATTATTGTGGGCAGGCTCGCCGCGATTTATGCGAGCCCCGGACGAGGGAGCCGTACCCGGTGACGCGACAAGACGGCCAGAAAGGGCTGGCCATGTCGTGGTTTGTGTTGATTTTCTCCGGTGCCTTCGAAGCTGTGTGGGCAGCGGCGCTGGATAAGTCGGAGGGCTTTAGCCGCCTGTGGCCCTCGGTGGTCTTTTTCGTTGCCTGTGCCATTTCGATGGGCGGGTTGGGCTGGGCCATGAAGTCCATCCCCGTAGGCACCGCCTACGCGGTGTGGGCCGGCGTGGGCGCGGTGGTCACCGTCATTTACTCCTTCGCCGCCGGGCATGAGGCGGCCACGGTATGGAAGGTGCTCTTCCTCGCCATGATCATTGGTGGGATCGTGGGGCTGAAGGTGGTGCACTAGGGGGCGCCGTCGTTTGAAACGACGACGCGACACTTATTCGTAGCGCAGTGCCTCAATCGGGTCCAGCTTCGCGGCCTTGCCCGCGGGGTAGTAGCCAAAGAAAAGGCCAATAGCCAGTGAGAAGAGCAGCGAGAGGATGACTGCCCACAGTGGCGGCGCTACGAGTGAGCCGATGGCGGCCGCGCCCGCCATGCCGGCGGCGGTGCCGATGGCGATGCCGATGAGACCGCCGATGAGGCAGACCACGATGGCCTCCGTGATGAACTGGATGCGGATATCGCGGCGGCGTGCGCCAAGCGCCTTGCGGATGCCAATCTCACGGGTGCGCTCCGTGACGGTGATGAGCATAATGTTCATCACGCCGATGCCTCCGACGAGCAGCGAGATGCCGCCGATGGCCGCGAGCACCAGGCTCATCGTGGTGAAGATCTGGTTCAGGGACGCGAGGTCATCGCTGAAGTCAGACACCTTGACCATGTAGTCGGGGTTGTCTTTGTAGTAGCTATCGAAGACGCGCTGCAGGTTGCTAGCCACCGCGGCCTTGTCCAAGTCCGGGTTGCCGCGAACGGTGACCTCGCTGAACGCGGTGCCGGCACCGGGGGAATCGGAGAACTCGGCCTCCAGCGGGTAAGGAACGAAGGCGGTTTGGCTGGGGCCACCGCCCACCAGAGGTCCGGTTTGCGGTTCCTCAAAAACACCGATGACGGCGAGCTCGAGCGGGGAGGCCTCTTGGCTTTCAAAGCTCACGTATTGGCCAATGGCATCTTCAGGAGCACCGAAAAGCTTGGTAGCGGTTTCCTTATCCAGCATGGTCACTGCCCGGCTGGAATCGATATCGTCTTCGCTGAGGAAGCGCCCGGCCACGATGGAATAGGACGAGCCTGAGACATAGTCCGGGTTGGTGGGGCGGATTAGGAGGTTGGCGGTCTCCTCCCCGGATTCGCCCTCGACCACGAGGGTGCCGGAATAAGAGCTGTATTCGCCGATATTGATGCCGGCGATCTGATCTCCCAAGACCTCCTTGGCGCGGTCCAGCATGTCAGGGGTGAGCATGGAGGACTCGTCTTCGACGAAGCCACCGCCCATGAAAGGATCATCAGCCTCTTCTTCTTCGCCCTCCTCAGGACGCTCCTTGACCTGGACGGTGAAGTTGTTCGCGCCGACCTTGTCCAAGTCCTTCTGCACGGAGGACTGCAAGGAGTGGCCGAGCGTGACGATGGCGATGACCGCGGCGATGCCGATGATGACGCCCAAGAGAGTCAACGCCGAGCGCATCTTGTTGGTGCGCAGGCTGGTCAGCGCCATCTTTGTGGATTCAGCGAAATTCATGACAACACCCCGTCCTTCATCGTGACGGTGCGGCTGCATTCATCAGCCAATTCCGGGTTGTGGGTAATGAACAAAATGGTCTTTCCATGAGTGCGGTGCAGCTCGTGGAAGAGATCCATGACCATGCGGCCGGTCTGCGAATCCAGCGCGCCGGTGGGCTCGTCCGCCAGCAGAATATCCGGCTGGTTGGCCAGTGCGCGGGCCACGGCCACGCGCTGCTTTTGACCACCGGAGAGCTCATTGGGCAGGTGGTTCATGCGGTCGGCCATGCCGACCATCTCCAAAAGGTTCTCTGCGCGCTGGGTGCGCTCGTGAGCCGAAACACCCGCATAGACCATGGGCATCTCCACGTTCTTCAGCGCGGACATGCGGCCGATCAGGTTGAAATTCTGGAAGATGAAACCGATTTTTTGGCCGCGGAAGGAGGCTAGTTTGTCGTCGCCAAGCGCCAGCGCATCCACCCCAGCCAGCTGGTACTCGCCGGCGGTGGGGCGGTCGAGCAAGCCGATGATGTTCATGAGCGTTGACTTGCCGGAGCCGGACTGGCCCACGACGGCCACGAACTCGCCCTCCTCCACGTTGAAGTCGAGGCCGGGGATGACGGTCAGCTCGCTGTCGAGGCCCTCGTCGAAGCGTTTGACAATTCCCCGCATCTCAATGAGGCGGCTCATGCGTTCTCTTCCGCATCATCGGAACCATCGACGGAGGCGGACATGCCGACCATGTCCTTGTGCGTATCCGCCTGGCTGATGACGGTCTCGCCTTCCTTGAGGCCGGAGGCGATGGCGGCGGAGAAATCAGATTCACTTGCGATCTTCACCTCGCGCGCCTGGATCGTTCCGTTGTCGATGACCAGGACGTTCTTCTTGCCACCTTCTTCATAGATGGCGGAGAGCGGCACGGTGATGGCGTTCTTGTCCTTCTCCGTAATGATCTTCACCTTCGTGGTGGAACCAAGGCGCAGGCCCTCGCGGTTGCCATCGACGCGGATGTGCACGGGGAACTCAGGCTTGGTGGAACCAGATGGTTTGCCGGAGCCGCCACCTGCACCGGCTTCTACCTCAGGTTGTTCGGCCGTGGGGGAGATGAAGGTGACCTTGCCTTTGTACTCCTTGCCGGGGCTAGAAGGCGAGGTGAACGTGACTTCGTCGCCGACCTTGATGCGGGCGATATCACCCTCCTTGACCGTGGACTTCACCAACAGCGAGGAATCATCCGCCACCGTGAGGATGGGGCCTTCGGCGGGCATGCCGGCTTCACCGCTGACGGAGGTGACAACGCCAGCCAGTGGGGAGCGCAGGTCGGCCTGGGAGAGCGTGTACTCCAGAGGCCCATTCTCCTTGGCGTTGCTGGCGCTTGCCGACGCCGCCGTCTCCACCGCATGGTTCACCGCTTGGGACTGGGAGGCGATTTGGTGTTCGATGGCCAGGTTGCTGGCCTGCAGTGCGCGCTCGGCATCGGAGACGGCTTGGTAGGAAGCGGCGGTGGCGCGCTGCTGTTCGCCGAGCTCGCGGTCGATGCCGCGGAGGAGGCGGCCATAGGATTCCTCGGATTCCTTCAATTGGCGCTCGGAGTCTTGCACGGCTTCATCGGAATCGAGGTAGCTTAAGAAAGCGCTGGCGGTGTTGATGCCGGAAGGGTCCTCGGTGGCGGTGCCGATGGAGGCCAGCGCGGACTGGAAGGACTTGGACTCGGCATCGCGCACCCCGGAGCGCGCCTGCTCGACGGCCGCGCGGGCTTCGGCAACCTCGGGGCGGTCGCCCTTGGTGGCGAGGGCATCGTCGAGCTTGCGCTGCGCCTCGGCGTACTCGGTCTGCGCCGAGTTCACTGCGGACTGGGCGCTATTGACCTCCGGGTTGAGGCCCTGGTCGAGGGAATCTTGAAGCTGGCGCAGCTGAAGCTGGGCGTCCTCGATCTGGTGGACCGCCTCGAGCTTGCCTGCCTCTTGAGAGGTGCGCTGGGCTTCGAGCTCGCGCTCGGTTTCCGTGGTGTCCATGCGGCCGAGGAGCTGCTGGGCCTCGACGCGGTCACCCACCTTCGCGTCCAGGGACTGGATGGGTCCGGTCAGCGAGGTTGTCAGCGAGAGCTCGCGCTCGGCGGAGACGGTGCCGGTGGCGGAGACGGAACTGATGAGGTCTTCCTTGGTGGTTGTCGTGACATCGGTTGCGGTGAGCTGAATGTCGGAGGAGCCGCTGGTCAGTGCGTACATTCCACCACCGCCTGCGAGGAGAACCGCAGCGATAGCGCCGGCGGTGATGCCGAGAGCTTTCTTGTTCATGAGTCCCTTACTGTCAGGTAAACGCCGTCATTGAAAATCGGGTTCAGCTTAACTCTCGGCTATGCTTCCTGTCATGTACAGCGGGGGAATATAGGAGGTAGATCAGGGTCTACCCTTAGTTGGTGTGGGGCCATGAGGACTGGTGACGTTTCGATCAACTAAGGGGCCGAAAATGGGCGGTTTTCTGCCACTATTTGATCGAAACGTACTTGGCATCGGCCTTTTAGAAGGGCACATCGATGCGTATATCCTCCGCGCGCGGCAGCGGGGGAAGCGTCGGTATGTGGTCGAGGCCGGCTTGGACTTCTGGCGGGATGGGGATGGACGTGGGCACCCGCGGGGGCTCGGGCAGTTCCAGCTTGGGCCTGGGCCGCTGCGGTGGGGCCGGACGGGGTGCTGGTGCAGGTGCGGGCGCTGGCGCGCGGACGGTGACGGTTTCTACCTGTGGTGCTGGGGTCTCGATGGTCGTGGGTATGGGCGCTGGTGCCTCGGTTACCGGTTCTGGTTCAGCTGGGGCGGGAGCAATGGAGGTGGTGTCGCCGAAGCGGTTGACCGGCTGGGGCAGGGCATTCGGCTGCCAGGACGTTGGTTGGGCCGAGGTGGTAGGGCTGGGTTCGGTTCGCGGAGTAGTTTCTGCGTGCGTGGCAGCGCAGGCAGACAGCGGAAGGCAGGCAAGAATGACAAGAAAACGGCGCGATGCCATGGGAATCCCCCTTAAGTAGTGCCTTTCCACAGCGCACCCCAGCGCTTAAATAAGGAAAGGCAGAATCAACAGTGTGCTGCCAGCATAGCGCCACAGTAGCGGGCGCGCAGCGCGAGCGATTGCTGCCGCTTAGGAGGCAGTGGAGGGAAGACGGAAGGACACAAGGGGACTCAAACTTTTGTATAGGGCTAAAACCGATACAATGTGGGCTATGCCTAACTCCAGCCAGCGAAATCAGCAGAATACGTCCCAGTCCGCCGAGTGGTTCGAGCGCGCCACGAAGGTCACCCCGGGTGGCGTGAATTCCCCGGTCCGCGCCTTCGGATCCGTGGGTGGCCAAGCCCGCGTTATCGCCCGTGGCGAGGGCTCCCGCCTCTGGGACATCGACGGCAACGAGTACGTCGACCTGGTCAGCTCTTATGGCCCGATGATCCACGGCAACGCCCACCCGGCCATCGTGGAGGCAGTCCAGAAGGCGGCTGCCGACGGCCTCTCCTTCGGCGCACCCACCGAGGGCGAGACGCTGCTGGCGGAGCACATCGTCAAGCGCACAGCCGTGGAGCAGGTACGCCTGGTCAACTCCGGTACCGAGGCCACCATGTCCGCCGTGCGGCTGGCCCGCGGTTTCACCGGCCGCGCCAAGGTCCTGAAGTTTGAGGGCTGCTACCACGGCCACGTGGATGCGCTGTTGGCGTCGGCTGGCTCCGGCGTGGCCACCTTCGCGCTGCCGGATTCCCCGGGCGTCACGGGTGCCTCGGCCGCGGACACCATCGTCGTCCCGTACAACGATCTCGACGCCGTCCGCGAGGCCTTCGCCGCGCACCCGGGAGAGATCGCCTGCATCATCGCCGAAGCCGCGGCGGGCAACATGGGCACCGTGGCCCCGGAGGAGGGCTTCAACGCGGCACTCAAGGAGATCGCGCATGCCGACGGCGCCCTGCTCATCCTCGACGAGGTCATGACCGGTTTCCGCACCTCCTACAAGGGCTGGTTCGGCGTCGATGGGGTAGCGGGTGACCTGGTGACCTTCGGCAAGGTGGTCTCCGGTGGCCTGCCGGCAGCTGCCTTCGGCGGCCGCGCCGACGTCATGGCTTCCCTCGCCCCCGCCGGCCCTGTCTACCAGGCGGGCACGCTGTCCGGTAACCCGGTGGCGATGGCCTCCGGTCTGGCCTCTCTGGAGCTGGCCAACGAAGAGTTGTACCCGCGCCTGCAGGCCAACGCGGACTGCCTGACCAGCCTGATAACGGCGGCACTTGATGCCGCCGGAGTGGCACACCACATCCAGCGCGCGGAGACGATGTTCTCCATCCGCTTCGCCGAGGGCCAGGGCCGCAACTTCGCCGATATGCAGGCGGCCGATACCTGGCGCTTCGCACCCTTCTTCCACGCACTGCTGGAGGGCGGCGTGTACGTTCCGCCGTCAGCCTTCGAGACCTGGTTTGTGTCTGATGCGCTCACGGACAATGATTTTGAGGTAATCGAGGCAGCTCTCAAGCCTGCCGCCCAGGCCGCCGCCAGCGCGCAGCGCCCGCAGTAAACCAACCATTTGAGGGGATAGACACAGGTATATGTCCACCACCATCGTCCACTTCGTCCGCCACGGCGAGGTTTATAACCCGGATAAGATCCTTTACGGACGCATCCCGGGCTATCACTTGTCCTCCCGTGGGCATTCCATGGCCGCACGCACAGCGAAAGCCTTCGAAGGCCATGACGTGACCTACCTGGCGGCCTCGCCGCTGCAGCGCGCGCAGGAAACCGCGCTGCCGATTGCGCAGGTGACGGGCTTGGAGGTGGACGTCGACAAGGGCGTCATCGAGTCCGGCAACCGCTTCGAGGGCTTGCGCACCAAGGGCTGGAATTCGCAGCTGTGGAATCCGCAGCGCTGGCCGCTCATGGTCAATCCGCTTGAGCCCTCGTGGGGCGAGCCTTTCGAGGAGATCGCCGCGCGCATGATGGACGCCGCCGAGCGCGCCCGCGCCAAGGCCGAGGGACACGAGGCCATCGTGGTTTCCCATCAGCTGCCCATCGTCATGGTGCAGCGCACCGTGTTGGGCAAGCGCCTGGCCCACGCGCCGTGGGACCGCATGTGCGCGCTGGCTTCGGTGACTTCGCTGGTCTACCGTGACCGCGAGATCATCGATATCTTCTACTCCGAACCGGCGCAGGACATCTAATGGGACGCAGAACTATCCGCGCCGCCGCGGCCGGTGTCCTTGCTGTGTTTGCCTTGGCTGGCTGCTCGCAAAGCGAGGAAAACGCGCAGAACGCCGTGGCTTCCGGCGGCACCTTCGAGTTCATCTCGCCCGGCGGGCAGACCACCATCCGCTATGCGGAGGAAGACCGCAAGCCGCTCAAGGATTTCTCCGGCGAGGACCTGCGGGATGAGTCCACGACGATCAAGCTCTCGGATTTTCAGGACCAGATCGTCGTCCTCAACTCCTGGGGTCAATGGTGCGCGCCGTGCCGCTCCGAATCGGATGACCTCCAGGCCATCCACGCGGAGCTGCAAAAGCGCAAGGTCGGCACCGTGCTGGGCATTAACGTCAAGGACTTCAACCCGGAGATTTCCCGGGACTTCATGGCCGATAACGGCCTAGAGTACCCCTCCATCTACGATCCGCCCTTCAAGACGGCCGCGGCTCTTGGCGGCGTGCCTACCTCCGTGGTGCCCACCACCATCGTTCTGGATAAGCAGCACCGCCCCGCCGCGGTCTTCCTGACCGAGATTACGGAGAAGGATGTCCTCGAGGTCGTCGACGAACTGGAGAAAGAACAGTGATCCTTGCCGCTGACGGCGTGGGACAAAGCTTTGCCGATGCCGCCGTGTCGGGCCCACTCCTTCTCGGAGTGCTCGCCGCCGCTGTGGCCGGGTTAGTCTCCTTTGCCTCGCCATGTGTGGTTCCACTGGTTCCGGGTTATATCTCCTACCTCGCCTCCGTGGTGGGCGGTGAGGTCAGTTATGACGAGGAGCTGGGGGTGGGCGTCGGCAAGCACCGGCGTTGGGCCGTGGTCGGTGCCGCCGCACTCTTTGTGCTGGGCTTTACCGTTGTGTTTGTGCTGGCCACCGTGTCGGTTTTCGGCGCCATTTCGGCGCTCACACTCAACGCGGATACCCTCATGCGCGCCGGCGGCGTCATCACCATCCTCATGGGCATCGTGTTCATGGGCGTGGTGCCGGTGTTGCAAAAGGACACCCGCATGGCGCCGCGGCGCTGGACCACGTGGCTGGGCGCGCCCCTGCTTGGCGGGGTTTTCGCCCTGGGCTGGACCCCGTGCCTGGGCCCCACGCTGGCCGCCATCCTGTCCGTTTCTACAGGCACCGAAGGAACCACCGCGCTGCGCGGCACGATCCTGATCATCGGCTACTGCCTGGGGCTGGGCCTGCCCTTCCTGCTCGTGGCACTCGGCTCCGCCAAGGCCATGCGCACCGTGTCCTGGATGCGCAAGCACTCCCGCGCCATCCAGATCGTTGGCGGCATCGCCATGATCCTCGTCGGCCTGGCTCTGCTGACCGGGCTCTGGGGAGATTTCATCAACGCCATCCGCCAGTGGACCGTGTCCTATGGCGCGAGGCTGCTCTAAAGGAGAATTTTCGTGAGATATATCCGCAAGGCCTGGCACTGGTTGACCAGCATGCGCACCGCGCTGGCGCTGCTCTTCCTGCTGGCCATCGCCGCCATCCCCGGATCACTTTTGCCGCAGCGCTCGCTCAATGAATCCAACGTCAATGACTTCATTGAGACCAACGGCAAGGTTGCGGAAATCTACGACAAGCTGCAGCTTTTCGACGTCTTCTCCTCCGTCTGGTTCCAGGCCATCTACGTCCTGCTCATGATTTCTCTGGTGGGCTGCATCATCCCGCGCTCCTGGGATCACTACAAGGCCTACCGCACACCGCCGACGCGCGCGCCGAAGTACCTGGAAAAGATGCCGCTCAACGCCACCGGGCACTCGGAGAAATCCCCGGAGGAGATCGCCGCGGCCACCAAGGCGATGCTGAAGAAGTGGCGCGTGAGCGAGGTTTCCCCGGAGAAGGACCGCGCGGGTGCTCAGTCCTTCTCGGCGGAGCGCGGCTATGCCCGCGAGCTGTGTAACCTCATCTTCCACATCGCGCTCGTGGCCATCCTGCTCACCATGGCAGCCGGGCGCCTGGTGCATTATGAGGGCCAGGTCATCGTGGTGACGGAGAAGAACTCCCAGGGTCAGACCCAAGAGCAGCCGCAGTCCACGGAGTTCTGTAATACCTCAACCTCCGTCTATGACTCCTTCCGCGCCGGCCCGCTTTTCGACGGCACCGGTCTCCACCCCTTCTGTTTTAAGGCCCACGACTTCACCGCGGACTACCTGCCTAATGGCCAGGCGGAGATGTTCACCTCCGATGTGTCCTATGCCGCTGGCGATGATATCTTCACGGACCCGGAGACCTGGGAGGACTATCAGCTGCAGGTCAACCACCCGCTGCGCATTGATAACAACCGCGTCTACCTGCAGGGCCATGGTTTTGCGCCGACGATGACGGTGGAGTGGCCCAACGGCGAAAAGCGCACGCAGACCATCCAGTTCCAGCCCAATGACACCACGTTCTTCCTCTCCTCGGGCGTGATGCGTTTCGATCCGCCGTCGGGCATGTACCCGGACCTGTTTGAGCGCCGCCAGAACCAGATCGCCATCCAGGGCCTGTTCGCCCCGACCGCCGAGTGGTCCGGTGAGAACGGTAAGCTCTTGCAATCTTCCTACCCGGCGATGCTGGATCCGGCGGTGGCTATCGATATCTACCGCGGCGATGCCGGCCTGGACACGGGCAAGCCGCAGTCCTTCTTCTCCCTCGATTCCAGCCTGGTCCACTCGGGGCAGCTGCAAAAGATCGACCGCGTCAACCTGACCCAGGGTGAATCGGTCACGCTGGACGACGGCACCAAGGTCACCTTCGACGGTGCCTCCGAGTTTGCGAACTACCAGGTTTCTTATGACCCCTTCCAAAGCTGGGTTCTGGTGTCCGCGCTGGTCATGCTGGTATCCCTGGTCGGCTCGCTGGTGATCAAGCGCCGCCGCGTCTGGGTACGCATCCGCCCGGGTGCCAACGGCGGCACCGATATCGAGATGGGCGGGCTTGCCCGCACCGACCGCGCGGGCTGGTCCGAGGAGTTCCACAAGCTGCACCGCGAGCTTTTGGAATTGCCGGATCCCGATGACGTGGAGGAGGACGAACTCTACTCCGCCGACTAAAGGCGCGGACCGTATCCTTCAAAAGTTGGATACAGCTGGGAAAAGGGGGTAGCCTTATGGGCACCATAAATCTCTCCGTTCATGCAGCCTCGTGCGTGGCGCACGGGGTAGGCACGATTGTGAAGGCAAGGTTTCCCACTCATGCAGGTTGATCAGAATCTGTCCAACTTCTCAGACATCGCGGTGCAAACCGCGTTCGTCGTTTATGCACTCGCCTTGGTGTTGTCCCTGGTGTACTACGGCCGGATGCAGAGCATCATTGAGGCCATGCGCGCCCGCACCGCAGCTGCACCGCAGCAGCGTGAGCTCGCCACCGTGGGAGCCTCGGCAGATGGCGCCGTGCTTGGCGACGTCCCCCCAGCGTCCAGCACCGCAGACGATGATTTGGCGAAGAAGCAGGAGAACGCCGACAAGCTCGGCGGCATGACGCAGATGCTGCTGTGGCTGGGCATCGCCCTGCACCTGGCGGCCATCGTGCTGCGTGGTTTGGCTACCGGCCGCTTCCCATTTGGCAATCTCTACGAGTACATGCTCATGGTGACCGCCGGCGCGATGGTGGTGGCGACCATCGCCATGCAGCGCAAGGAGTGGCGCACCCTGTGGCCGTGGCTGCTCACGCCAATCCTGGCGCTGATGTTCTATGGCTCCACCAAGCTCTATGCGGAATCCGCTCCGGTGGTTCCGGCACTCCAGTCACACTGGCTGCCCATCCACGTCACCGTGGTTTCGCTGGGCGCATCCATCGGCGTGGTCTCCGGTATCGCTTCTTTGCTCAGCGTGCTGCGTGAGTTCCAGCCGAAGCGAGGCGAGTCCGGTTTCTTCGGCGCGCTTGCCCGCCCGCTTCCTTCAGCTAAGAAGCTGGACCGCCTGGCCTACCGCTTGGGCGTAGTGGCGCTGCCGACCTTGGGCCTGGGCATCGTGCTGGGTGCTATTTGGGCCGAGTCCGCGTGGGGCCGCTACTGGGGTTGGGACCCGAAGGAGACCGTGTCCTTCGCCACCTGGATACTCTACGCGGCCTACCTGCACGCTCGTGCGACTCCGGCCTTCCGCAAGGCCGCGCCGTACATCAACATCGCGGCGATGCTGCTCATGGTGTTCAACCTGTTCTTCATCAACATGGTTGTTTCCGGCCTGCACTCCTACGCGGGGCTGAACTAAATGGCGGATATCCATAAGCCGCGGCACAAGCCCGGCAAACCGGCGGGCGATAACCCTCAGCTCATCGCCCTTGGTGAGGGCTTTGCGCAGCGCCGTCGCGAGCTGGGCATCCTGCAACAGGACCTGGCTGGGAAGGCCGGGATTTCGCGCTCCACGCTGCATACTATTGAGCACGGTGGCTCTGGCGTGCGCTGGGAAAAGGTCGTTGCGGTGGCCGAGGCCCTCGGCCTCGAGATGACCTTCGTGCCGAAGGACTAGGCTTCTTTCCCCTTAGAGTCTTTGCCTTCAATGTCCTTGTCCTCGGGGGCCTTGGGCTCCTGCTGCCCCTGTGAGCGCCGCCGGCGTTCTTCCTCTTTGCGCTGGGCCTCCCGCTCCTTGGCGCGGCGCTCCTTGAAGCGCTGCTTCTCTAGGTTCCACAGGAATTCCTCGTCATCATCGGGGCCCTTGATTGCCGGGCGCTGCGGCTGCTGCGCCTGCTGCACCTTCTTATTCCAACTCGACGGACCAAAAGCCTTCCAGACGAGGACTGCCGCGAGGACAAACAAGAGTAGTAGTATCAATCGACCCATGCGTTGTATTCTACGGAATGCCCGCGAAGCAAAAGTGAGAATTATGAGCCAGACAGAAAACACCACCAACGCCTCCCAGAACCCCGACCCGCCCCAGCCGGACCCCGCGCTCAAGCGCCGCTCCCGCGTCGCTTTGTGGAAGTATGGCGCGGCCCGTGTGGTGCTGTTTATCGTGTTGACTGTAGTGATTCAGCTACTGGCGATGGCGGTGCTCCAGACCTTTCCGCTGCTGGTTTCCGCGCTGCTGGCGTTGTTCGTGGCGCTGCCACTGTCCATGCTGCTCTTTTCCACGTGGCGCGTGGAAGCAACCCAATCCCTGGCGGAGTACTCCGCGCAGCGCAAGGCCCACAAGAAGTGGGTCCAGGAGGAGCTGGCTGGCCGCTAAATCAGAGGCTAAACCAGAGCCAGCGCTACTGCGTTGACAACCGCCCATACCAGCATCGCGCGGCCAGTCATACCGAGCACCGGGATGAGTTTGGGTCCGCGCGCACCGCGGTTGACGGTGCGGATAGCGCCCAGTGCGAGGGGGAAGTAGAGCAGGGAGGCCAGCGCTGCCCAGGAATCGAAGGCCAAGCCCACGGTGAGCAACACCGGGAGCAGCAACAGGGTCATGAATAGCGTGCGGGACTTCTTATCACCCAGGCGCACAGCCAGGGTGATCTTGCCGGTGGCCTCATCGGAGGGGATGTCGCGGATGTTGTTGGCCAGGTTTACCGCGGCACTCATACCGCCGATGCCCACGGCCAAGGCAAGGCCCGTCCATGTGATGCGGCCGGCCTGCGTGTACTCGGTGCCGAGGACTGCGACGAGGCCGAAGAAGATGAAGATGGCAACCTCGCCCAGCCCACGGTAGCCGTAGGGGTTCTTGCCGCCGGTATAGAACCAGGCGCCAGCGATACACACGGCGCCGACGAGGATGAACCAGGCCGCGTTGGCAGCTAGGGAGAGCGAAATGCCGGCGATGGCCGCCACGCCGAAGGAGACGAAGGCGGCGAACTTGACGTGCTGTGGTTTGGCCAGCCCGCCCCCGGTAAGCCGCTGGGGGCCGGTGCGGTCATCATCGGTGCCGCGGATGCCATCGGAGTAATCGTTGGCGTAATTCACGCCGATGATAAGCGCCCAGGCCACGATGAGCGCCAGCAACGCCCGGCCCCAGTGCAGGCCGTGGGCCGCGGCAGCGGCACCGGTACCAGCGATAACGGGAGCAAAGGCATTGGCCCAGGTGTGCGGGCGAGCACCCTGGAGCCAATCGGCAGGAGTGGCGGAATAGGCAGACATGCTCACTATTGTGCCACTGGTGTGGTGTGCTGCGGCAATGAGCTGGTGCGTTGGCGAAAGCGGTAGATGATGAGCACTGCAACGAAAATAACGGCATTGGTGACTGTCATTGCGGCAGAGGTAGCCGCGTCAAGGACATAGGCAACCCAAAATCCCACGACCGCGCTGATAGCGGCAACGCCACAGGCGGTCAACACCAGCGTGGGCACGCGCTGAGTAAGCAGCCGCGCGGTCATCGTCGGGAATACCATGAGAGCGATGACCAGCATGGCACCGGCAGCGTGAAAGGCGGCGGTGGCGGTGCAGGCAACCACGGTCATAAATATGATGTGAAGAACGCGCGTGGGCACCCCGCGTGCGGCACAAAAATCGGCGTCAAAAGTCGTGGCGGATAAACGCGGCAGTGTAAGGGCGAGGAAGAGAGCATTGATACCCAGCACTGCGGCCATGATGTAGCAATAGTTGGGATTGGAGAAGGCCGCGAGGTTGAGATCACCGACGAGAACGGCGTGGACATCAAGGTGCACGTGGCTCATGTGCGTAGAAATCAGGATGACTCCGGCGGCAAACAGGGCGGGAAAGACCAATCCGAGGGCGGAATCAGCAGTCACCAGCGGGCTGCGCTGTAGTGCGTCAGTTCCCAACGCCACCACCAAGGCGCCAGCGGCCGCGGTAACGAGCAAGATGGGTGAATCTAGATCTGCGGTAAAGAGGTAGCCGACGGCAATTCCGGGAAGGACGGCATGGCCGATGCCGTCGATAAGCATGGCCTGGCCTTTGAGGACAACAAAGGTGCCGGGGATAGCACAGGCCAAGGCCGTCAGAACGGCAAGGAGACAAGCGGTCGCGGCGAGGGTCATGAGGCTAGCTTTCTACTGGTGAGGCTGATAGTGACGAGCGCCGCCTGAGCCAGGACGATGACCGGACCGGTGGGCAGCGGGCCGTGCGCAATGGAGACATAGCAGCCGAGAGCAGCGGTGGCCGCGCCGAAGAACCCGGAGAGCGCGATGAAAGGTAGCAAGCGCGTGGTCCAGGGGCGGGCAGCGGCGGCAGGGCTGATGACCACGGCGACCATGAGCACTACGCCGACGACTTTGACGCCGAGCACCGTGATGGCGGTGAGGGCGAAGAAACTAGCCGCGTTGAGGAACGAGGTGCGGATGCCGGCTACCTGGGCAAAACTTGAATCAAAAGTGACTGCGGCCTGCCGGGTGTGAATGAGGAAAAGAAAAAGCAGCACGCAGCCACCGATGATGAGTGTGGACCGTACATCCGCGCGAGTGAGCGTGGAGGCATTTCCCAGCAAATAATCCTGGATTCCGGCCTTGCCAGGCAATGGTCGGCGGGAAATATACTGCATGAGCAGCATTCCCACCGAGAAAAATGTGGTTAGCGTGGCCGCCATCGCAGTGGTTTGCCCCAGGGGAGTTAACCGCGGGATGAGGTGAATGCACCCCACCGCGAGGGTTCCGGTGAGCAGGGCGCCGCAAGAAAGAAGCCAGACATTTCGCCCGTCCCAGCCAATGGCGGTGGCCACGAGGAAGGCGGTGAGCAGTCCAGGCAGGGAAGAATGCGAGATGGCATCGGCCAGCAGGCTGGTGCGGCGAACATATACCAGTGGGCCTAGCGCGCCAGCGCAGCCACCGATGAGCACGGTGCCCAGGAGTGCCTGGGTATAGGTGTAGTTCTGAAGAAGCTCGAGTGGGTTCATGATGGCAGGGAAAACATGTCGGCAATGGCGGACTCGGTAAGTACCTGCTCGGTGGGGCCAGCAGCAATGAGCCGGCCGTGGCCGACCATGAGGACCTCATCGCAAAAGTCGGCGACCTCCGCCAGGTTGTGATGCACCAGCAGGATGGTCACGCCGTTCTCGCGCAGTTCCTTGAGTACATCCATGATGGCGCGCTGACTCGCGGCATCGACACCAGCGAAGGGCTCGTCGAGGATGATGAATTCCGGCTCGCTAACGAGCGTGCGCGCCAACAACACGCGCTGGCGCTGACCACCAGACAGGGCGGAAATCGGCAGCTGCGCGTGTGCCTGCATTCCGGTGCGGGAAAGCGCGGCGTGAGCGGCGTCTTTGTCAGCGCGGCTGGGCCACTGCCACCAGCGCAGCCCGGCGGTGCGGCCCATCAGGGCGATGTCGAAGGCGGTGGCAGGGTAATTCCAGTCGATATCCGCATGTTGTGGCATATATCCGAGACGCTGCCGAAAATGTGCCAGATCGACGCCATCGAAGGTCATCGACCCGCAGGCTAGAGGCGGAAGGAGCCCTACCAGCGTGCGGACCAGAGTAGACTTTCCCGACCCGTTCGCACCCACCAGCCCGGTGATAGTCGCGGGGGTGAGGGTGAAGGAGGCGTCGTGAAGCACCGGCGTGCGGGGATAGCCGGCGGTGAGGTTTCCTACGCTGAGCATTAGCTTAGTGCTTTCGCCACGGCGCTAGCGTTATGTTCGAAGGCTCCGAGGTAGGTATCGGTTGGGGCTTCCGGGCCGAGGGTATCGGCAAAGAGCTCTTCATCCGAGATGGTGACTGTCCAGTTGCGGGTTTCTACGGCTTCCTTGAGAGAAGTGATGGCCTGTGGGTTCGCCTGGTTATCTTGGAAGATAACGGGGACCTTCTTCTCCGCGATCGTATCCGCGAGCTCGGAGATCTCAGTGGCGGACTTGGTGGCTTCGGTGGTCACGAAGTCGGTGGCTTGGACTTCAAAGTCGAAGGTCTTGCCGAAGTAGTTGAAGGCGTCATGGCCGGTGATGAGGACGCGCGGGGAGGCGTTTTCGAGTTCCTTAGCCGCTTTGTCATGCGCGGCTGCAATCTTGTCTTCATATTCATCGGCGGCCGCGGCATAGTCTTCGGCATTGTCAGAGTCGATTTCGCCGAGTTTGGTGCCGATGTGATCGACGACCTGGCTCCACAGCTCGGGGCTATTCCAGATGTGCGGGTCGTAGAGTTTTTCGCCCTTGTCACCTTGCTCGGGCCACGGCAGAAGGTCAGCAGTATCGAGCTGTTCGCCGACAGCTAGCTGCTTCTCACCGAGGGAGGAGAGCTGGTCCACCATTTGCGCCTCGAGGTGAAGGCCATTCCAGAGGACGAGGTCGGCGTCCTGCATCTTTTCAATATCGCGCGTGGTGGGCTGGTAGGTGTGCGGATCGCCGCCGGGACCGACCATGGTGGTGATGTCGGCGTCCGGGGCGATATTGGCGGCCGCATCAGCCAAGTAACCAGTCGTGGCGAAGATCGTCAGATTGTCGTCCTGGGCTTCGGCGGAGTCGCTGCTGGTGCAGGCAGTCAGCGCGGTGGCAGCCACGAGGGAAGCGAGGGGAAGCGCAATAAGTTTCTTCACGGGAAACCTCTCTTATTAAAAGTGAATGTCGATGTTCAATAGATTGAACTTGAAAGAGCATAAGTCCTGAAACCTTTGGAAGCAATAGGCTGAACTACGATGGGGGTATGCACATCAGTGAGCTGCCCGAACGCACCCAGGATTACCTCAAGATCCTCTGGACCTATGAGGAGAAAGAGGGCGCTAATACCGCGATGCCGCTGGGGGACCTAGCTAAAGCGGCGGGGCAGAAGCTGCCCACCACGTCGGAGGCGGTCAAGCGCCTGGCCGCGAAGGGGCTGGTGGAACACGAACGCTACTTCGGTGTTCGGCTTGTTGAGGAAGGCCGGCGGCTGGCTGTGGCAATGGTGCGCCGGCATCGGCTCCTGGAAACCTTCCTCGTGCGCACTCTGGGCTATACCTGGGATGAGGTGCACGATGAGGCAGAAATGCTAGAGCACGCGACGTCCGACAGGCTCGTTGAACGTCTTGATTCTTTCCTGGGCAACCCCGCCCGTGATCCGCATGGTGATCCCATACCTGCCCCGGATGGCACTGCCGAGCCGGTCTCGCGCATTACGCTTATCGACGTCCCCGCGCAGACCCCCGTCACCGTGGAGCAGGTCACTGACGCTGATGGCGAATTTTTGCGCTACCTGGATAAATATGGAGTGCGGCCGGGAGTAGAATTGACCGTCGTTGCCCCTTCGGTTGCGGGTGTGCTCGAGGTTGCCGTCGATGAAGGTTCACACTTCCCCCTCGGGGAATCCGCTGCGCGCGGCATTGCCGTACGCAGCTTTGGCGAAGCGGAGGCTTAGCTGTCCCACATGCGGGCGACGGCGAGGCGGTCAACCTTGCCGGGACCGGTGGTGGGGAGCTGGGCCAGGCGCTTGAAGTCCTTGGGGATTTGCCACCGGGGAAGGCCACTATCGTCGAGAGCCACAAGGATATCGCCGACATCCGCCCATCCGGTATAGGCAGCGACGATCATCTGTCCCAAGCGTGGGTGGGGGATGCCGACCACGCACACGCCGTCCACTCCCGGCACGCGAAGGATGTGCTGCTCGAGCTGCTCTGGGTGGAGCTTGAGCCCGCCGGTGTTCAGGATGTTGTCGAGGCGCCCGGTGACGGTGAGGTGGCCGTCGTGAAGCGCGCCGGCGTCGGAGGTAGCAAACCACGAGGTACCGGACTCATCGACCATGAAGGCATCTGAGTCCACGTTTCGATAGCCCTGCGCAATCATGGGCCCGCCAAGGTAAATGCGCCCCTCGTCGCCGATGCGAACAAGAGCGCGATCGAGGGGACGGCCGTTGTAGACGCATCCACCGGAAGTTTCTGAGGAACCGTAGGTGGTGACGATATTGATGCGCAGCTTTTTCGCAGAGTCCAATAGTTGCGGGTGGGTGGCAGCACCTCCGACGAGGATGGCATCAAAGGTGCGCAGGGCCTCGATTCCTTCTAGCGAATCCATGGCCTTGGCTAGCTGCATCGGGGTCAGGCCCGTGTATGAGCGATCCCCAGTGGCGGCCAGCTCGTGCGCGGCGCGGGCGAAACTGGGGATGGAAAAACCTTCCGACAGGTCAAGGCAGAGCGGCTCCACGCCCGCGACGAGGGAGCGCACCAATACCTGGATGCCCGCGATATGGGAGGCGGGCATGGCTAGTAGCCACTGACCGGTGCCGCCTAAAGTCCGGTGCGTGGCATCGGCACTAGACACCAAGTTGGCGGCCGTGAGTTGCGCGCCCTTCGGTGTGCCCGTGGACCCAGAGGTGGCCACGACGAGTGCGATGGAGGAGTCAATAGGTTCTCCTGCGCGCATGTGGTTGCGCAGCAGCTGCGCGCGGGTGCGGTCCTCCGCCGGAATGGGCAGGAAGGTGGCTTGTCCTGCGATGGCCGCTTCCAGATCAGGGAGGATGGCGGCAGGGTCACGCGGATCGACGGGCAGAGGAGAGAGGAAAGTCACGGTTAGTTAGGTTACCGCCCGCGGTGTTCGTAAGGGTTGATGAGCTCATCCTCCTGATCGAAGGGGCGCTCACCATCCTTTTGGGCCTGCTGGATGTGGCGCAGCATCCACACGCGGGAACCGATGACGGCAACGAGCGCGATGGCCGCGAGGGCAATGGAAAAATAAAGCACGTCAGGCTCTCCTTGGGGGAACTAGTAGTAGTACGGGAAGTCATCCCAGTTGGGCTCGCGCTTTTCCAGGAAGGATTCCTTGCCCTCGACGGCTTCGTCGGTCATATAAGCCAAGCGGGTGGCTTCGCCGGCGAAGACCTGCTGGCCCATGAGGCCATCATCGGTGAGGTTGAAGGCGAACTTGAGCATGCGCTGGGCGGTGGGGGACTTCATGTTGATCTCGCGTCCCATCTGGATGGCGGCGTCCTCCAGCTCGGCGTGGTTAACTACCTCGTTGACGGCACCCATCTCGTACATGCGCTGCGCGTCGTAGGTGCGTCCCAAGAAAAAGATCTCGCGGGCGTACTTCTGGCCCACCATCTTGGCCAGGTAGGCCGAGCCATAGCCGGCGTCGAAAGAGCCGACGTCGGCGTCGGTCTGCTTGAAGCGGGCTTCCTGGCGGGAGGCGATGGTCATATCGCACACCACGTGCAGGGAGTGCCCGCCGCCGGCGGCCCAGCCGTTAACCACGGCGATGACCACCTTGGGCATGGTGCGGATGAGGCGCTGGACCTCCAGGATGTGCAGGCGGCCGCCCTCAACTTTTTCGCGGGCGGTGTCGACGGTGGATTCGTCGGCAGTCGCGTCATCGTGCGCGTGCTCGGTGGCGTAGCGGTACCCGGAGCGGCCGCGAATGCGCTGGTCACCGCCGGAGCAAAACGCCCAGCCGCCGTCCTTTTGGGAGGGCCCGTTGCCGGTCAGCAACACCGTGCCAACATCTGGTGTGCGGCGCGCGTGGTCCAGCGCGCGGTAGAGCTCATCCACCGTGTGCGGGCGAAACGCATTGCGCACCTCGGGGCGGTCGAAGGCGATGCGGACGATGCCGTCCTTGCGCTGTGGCTTTGGGCCGTCGCTGATGAGCCGGTGATAGGTGATATCCGTCAGGGCCTCAAAGCCCTCGACGGGGCGCCAGAGTTCCGGTTTGAACGGATTATCGGTGCTGTAATTCTTCTGCTCGCTCATGGCACACCAGCTTAATTGGAAAGCAGTGCGCCGGAAGTATAGTCCCCATTCCCAACCCTCACCCACACTCTCCGCCCAGCGCGGCGGTGATAAACAATAAACAATACTGCGGGATTATCCCCGTCAATGTGCACGTGTACTCCGTACCAGCGCGGTACACCATACAGTGGGACGGAATCGAACCTCCCTGCCTTCTTGCGCTACGAAGGCGCCTGAGAAGCACTGGACTTTTCCCTGCCCAGTAAGGGTTGCGCTCGCTGCGAAGAGTGTGGGCTACCGTCGCGCGCATGAGGCGCGCGACGTGACTACATGTCGAACGACATGACTACGTGCCGCAAGAATGCGGCACAACTAGCGGCAGTCGCTATTTAATTATCAGTTCCGTATTCCAGTTCAGCTGCTGGATGCGGGTATCGAGCTCGCGGTACTGGCGGGCCAGATCATCGGCGCGCTCGCGCAGCTTCGGCACGGGCACGGTGGCCACGAACTTGATCTCCGAGCGGGAGTAGCGGTCGTGGCGCGCACCCGCGCGCTCTGCCAACCCCTGGTAGATGCGGCGCTTGCGCAGCAGTCCATCACGAAGTGCGAGTGCCTCCATCAGCGTGATCTCATCGTCGAACGCGGTAGCCGTGTTCGTGGCGTTGATCGCGATGACGAGCTCATCGATGCGCTTGGTTACGCCCTCCAGCTCACGGAGGAGATCCGTCGGGTTCTCATCCGGTTCATCGCCTTCCTGGATGCGGACGGTTGCCGCGAGTCGGTCACTCAGCGAGTTGAGGCGCTCCTGCGCCTGAGCGCGCTCGGCCAAGGCTTCAGCAAGTAGCATGGTTCCTCCTTCACCCTTAATGGGATTGATTGTCTGGGCAATTGTACGGCAGGCAGGAGGCTTCGCATTGGCGGCGTGACACTTCTAACAAATAGCGGCCGAAAACTTCGATGATCTGGGGCCTTATTTGATCGTTGTGTACGTCATGTTTGGTTGCTCGCTACGGCTGGCCTTCGGTAGACAGCCGGTTAGTCCACGTCTGGCGATTGGCCTCTTCAAAGCTGGCGTAGACAGAATTGTCGCCGTCGATGCCGCAGTAGAAAGTTCGAGTGTCAGAGCCCATGGCGCAATACAGGTCGTAGGTTTGTTTGGTCGCCGGGCTCATGGCTGTAATGCGGGTGTTGTAGGAGCCATTCACGGTAGAACTGCGCTGCGACCAGGTGAAGGTGTGCTTGATGGCCTCATCAAACATAGCGGCGGCGAACTCACAGGAGGTGTTTTCTCCTGCGTGGATCTTGTCTCCTTGATTGGTATAGCCGCATGCACCGCCGACTTGCCCGACGTTGATGTTGTGGCCGCCCGGGTTGGGGTTGGCGTTGTCGTCCGCGGTGGGGGCGTCGTTAAGAGTCGGCGCGGGGCCGCTGTCCTCGGGGGCCTCGGAAGTGGAGGCAGTCACTGAGGCCGAAACGGAGGTTAACTGGCTGTCGGGAGAAGCCTCACTAGCAGGTGCGGAAGCGTCAGGATTATCGCCGCAGGCGCTCAATGCAATTCCGGCGGCGATGAGAAAAGAAAGAGTAGAGAGTTTTCGCATGAGTTGTAGCCTAGCGCCCCGCATGGTGGTTTAAAGGGGCGCTAAGGCCACAGCCGGGGAGTGCTACCCAATAAACATGAACGCAAACAGCGTGTTCAGCACCGTCGCAACGATCATGGGCACGGAGGTGCGCTTGACCAGCTGGATGGGGTTGACCTTGATGGCACCGGCAACAATGAGCACTGCGGCGTTGACCGGGGAGACCTGGCGCATGAGGTTGGAGGTTCCCCAAATGGCGGT
Organism: Corynebacterium sp. HMSC065D07; assembly: GCF_001810695.1. Taxonomy (NCBI): domain Bacteria; kingdom Bacillati; phylum Actinomycetota; class Actinomycetes; order Mycobacteriales; family Corynebacteriaceae; genus Corynebacterium; species Corynebacterium sp. HMSC065D07. The sequence continues at coordinate 42,153 of NZ_KV802440.1, read as the reverse complement.
GAGCATCTGCGGGGCGTGGATGGAGGTCTGCGAGGCCAGGTTGGGCACTACCTCAGAGAAGGCGAAGTAAGGCGCGGTGCCGGAACCGGTGAGTGCAGCCATCGCGGCGGTGGCGACGAAGATGAGGACGATGAGGACGGCGGCGCCGGAGGAGCCTTCGGCGGCGTCGATAAGCATGTCAATGACGCCCATCTGCGTAATACCTTCCACCAGGACGGCGGCGGCAACCAGCAGGGCCACGACGCCCGCAGCGCCCTCGCCCATGCCCTTGAAGAAGCTGGAGATGGAATCCACCGCACCCGTGACGGTGCGCTTGCGGATGGACTCGATGATCATCGCGATGAAGAGGGAGACCACGGTGACCGGCAGAATGCCACCTTCGAAGGGGATGACACCCATCTGCTTGAGGATGGCGGAGACAATGATGAGTAGCAGCGGCATGAGCGGGAGAACCGCGTAGTAGCCCGGCAGGGAAGCAGCGCGGGCGATGGCTTCCTTAGTTGCCTCATCACTCATCGAATCGGCGGTGACCTCACCGGAGCTTTCGGCCTTGCGGGCATCCGCCTTATCGCAGCGGTGCTGCCACCACATGTGGACGAAGGCCGTGATGAGAAGCGTGGGAACCGTTGCGTAGGCGACGGCGCCGTAGACGAATTCCGTCGGAGTCATGTTGGTGAGGTCGGCGCCCTGAATGAGGCCTGCCTCCAGCGGGGTGGGAACGATGGTGGAGGAGGTCACCACGATGGCGCCCACGGTCAGGGGTGTCAGGCCCGCAGCGATGAGTGCTGGCAGGAGCGTTGCCACAAGCAGCAGAGACAGTGCCGCAGCCGAAGGAATCACCAACGACAGGAGCGTGCCCAGGATGAAGCCCACCGGAACCAGCCAGTAGGAGCCTTTGAAGCGCTTGAGCGGCGAGGAGAGCACCACGACCGTCTTGGCATCGGCGCCGATGTGCCGCATGTAGGACACGAAGCCAAAGAGCACCATGATTGCCATACCGATACCGGAGAAGCGTGCCTTGAACAGTGCATCCACAACCAGCAGCTGGTCGTAGAAGGCATTGCCGCTGGCTTCGATTTCGGTGGTGCGGAAGTCCGCGCGCCCGGTGAGGGCGGCGAGCATGAGTAGGACTACGCCAACGGCAAAGATGGAGGCCGCGGCGTGGACTTTCTTATAGATGAGGTAGACAACTGCGGCGATGGCCAGTAGCGCGATGAGAAGGTAGAGCATGTAAAGATCCTTCTTCTGGTTATATCCACTTACTGTTCAAAGGTAACACCGGCTATGACAGGTGTCGCGCTCAACCCCCTACACGTACGATGAACGTCATGCACATTGATGACGTCCTTGACCGCGCCCACGTGGTCTCCCTTCCACTCGCCGTGAAGTTCCGTGGCATTACGACCCGGGAAGCATTGCTTATCGATGGCCCCGCGGGCTGGGGTGAGTTCGCCCCCTTCCTGGAGTACGGGGCGGAGGAATCCGCCCGCTGGCTCGCCGCCGGGCTGGAAGCGGCCTACGAAGGCTTTCCGGAACCCGTGCGCGAGTGGGTAGAAGTCAACGGCACCGTCCCTGCGGTTCCTGCCGAGCAGGTGCCGGAGGTCATGGAGCGCTATCCCGGCTGCCGCACCTTCAAAATCAAGGTGGCGGAGAAGGGGCAGACCCTAGAGGACGATATCGCGCGCGTTCACGCTGTCCGCGCCTACATCGAGGCACAGGGTCGCGTGCCGGTTTTGCGCGTCGACGCCAACTGCGGCTGGAGCGTTGAGGAAGCCGTCACCGCGGCCAAGGAGCTCATGCCGCTGGATTACATGGAGCAGCCGTGCAAGACCGTTGAGGAACTCAAGGAGGTGCGCACCCAGCTCATGCGCGCCGGGATTTTCGTGCGGGTGGCGGCGGATGAATCTATCCGCAAGGCCAGCGACCCTTATCGGGTGGCGGAGTTGCAAGCGGCTGATGTCGCCGTGGTTAAGCCCGCGCCGCTGGGCGGGGTGCGCAAAGTACTCGAGGTAGCCTCCCACCTGCGCGAGCGCCACATGGACATCACGGTGGCCTCTGCCCTGGATACCTCGGTGGGAATCTCCATGGGACTTGCCGCAGTGGCCGCCTTGCCGCAAATCTATGACGACGAAGACATCGACGTCACCCCGGCCGCTGCGGGCCTGGCCACCGGGTCGCTGTTCCTGGAGGATGTGACAGCACCACGCGAGCTTGTCGACGGTCACCTGCGCGCCGAAGCCCTCACCCCCGACCCGGATCGCCTGAGCACACTCGCCGCGCCGGGCGAGCGCCGCGAGTGGTGGTTCGAGCGCGTGCGCGAGTGCTGGCCGCACCTTTAAAAACACAGCTCACGGTACATGTCCGGAGGGCAGCGTAGGCTGGCGGGCATGACCATTTCCGTGAAAGACGCGCACCTGCACAACCTTCGCAACGTGGATGTGGACCTTCCACGCGGCCAGCTCGTGGCCGTGACGGGGGTGTCCGGTTCCGGCAAGTCCTCGCTGGCCTTCGGCACCATTCATGGCGAAGGCCAGCGCCGCTACCTGGAATCCGTCGCGCCCTTTGCTCGACGCCTCATCGCTTCAGCGGTGGACCCGCAGGTCGGCCGCATCGAGGGGCTGCCGCCGACGGTGGCGTTGCAGCAGTCGGCGTCGGCAAGCAGCGCGCGCTCCACCGTGGGCACGATCTCCGCCATGTCTAACTCCGTGCGCCTTCTTTACTCGCGCTGCGGTGACAACCCGGAGGGCCTGTACTCCGATTCCTTCTCCCCGAATACCCCAGAAGGCATGTGCCCGGAGTGCCAGGGCACCGGCGTGGTCCACGAACCCACGGAGGCGTCCATGGTGCCGGACCCCAGCCTGAGCATCGAGGAAGGCGCGATTGCTGCGTGGCCCGGAGCCTGGGCGGGCAAGAACTTCCACGACATTCTGCAAGAACTGGGCTATGACTTGGATTCACCGTGGGAGGATTTGCCGAAGAAAGACCGCGAGTGGATCCTCTTCACCGAGGAGCGCCCGGTGGTAACCGTCAAGCCGCGCCGCGGGGCGGATCAGATCCAGCGCAATTACGAGGGCACGTGGCGCTCCGTGGCCAGCTACCTGACCAAGACCTATGCGGAGACGAAGTCGGATACACTCCGCGCCCGCGTCTTGAGCTTCATGGAAACCCGCCGCTGCGATACCTGTGACGGGCGCCGGCTGACGGCGAAGGCGCTCAAGGTCACCTACGCCGGGCTGCCGATCGACGAATTCAATGCCCTCCCGCTGAGCGAAGCCTACGAGCTGCTTAACGGCCAAAGCCCGCAGCCGAATGACGCGGAAGACCTGCTCCTCAAGGCCCTCCTTCCGGCCCTTGAATCCGCACTGGAACTCGGCCTGGGGCACCTCAGCCTGGATAGGCCTACGGACACGCTCTCGGGCGGTGAGGTGCAGCGCCTGCGCCTGGCTGCGCAGCTGCGCTCCGGGCTCTATGGCGTGACCTATGTTCTGGATGAGCCCTCTGCGGGCCTGCACCCGGTGGAACGAGGTGCGGTGCTGGATATGTGCCGTCGCTTCATTGCGGAGGGGAACTCGGTGCTGCTGGTGGAGCACGACATGGAACTGGTCAAGCAGGCCGATTGGATCGTGGATGTCGGCCCGCTCGCCGGTGAGCGCGGCGGCCAGGTGGTGTACTCGGGTCCCGTCGCCGATTACATAGAGGCGGCGGACTCTGCAGATACTCCCACCGCGCGTGCCTTGGCGCGCCCGCGCCCCACGCCCAAGGTCGAAGCGCGATCGGCGCACGGTGATATCGCGCTGCGCCGGGTGCACTCGCACACCATCGATGGCCTCAACGTGGACTTCGGACTCGGCCAGTTTACGGCCATTACTGGGCTTTCGGGTTCCGGCAAATCCACGTTGCTGGCCGCACTCCATGACATGCTCACGGGGCCGGACTGTCCGAAGCAGGTCAAGCGCGTGGTCTCCATTACCCAAAAGCCAATCGGCCGAACCCCGCGCTCCACGGTGGCGACGTACACCAACCTCTTCGACAACGTGCGCAAGCTCTTCGCGGCCACCCCGGAGGCCAAGAAGAAGAAATGGACGGTCTCGCGCTTTTCCTACAACGTTAAGCAAGGCCAGTGCCCCACCTGCGGTGGCGCCGGCCAGATCGAGGTCGAGCTGGTCTTCCTTCCAGGCTCCTATACCCAGTGCCCGGATTGCCAGGGACAGCGCTATAACGATGACACCTTGTCCATCCGCTGGAAGGACAGGACCATCGCGGACATCCTCGACCTTACGGTGGAAGAGGCCCTGGAGGTCTTTGCAGATGAAGCGCCGATCCTCCACGCGCTGCAAACCTTGGAAGCGGTGGGGCTAGGTTACCTGCGCTTGGGCCAGGGCGCTCCGGAGCTTTCCGGCGGTGAAGCGCAGCGCATCAAGCTTGCCACGGAGCTGCAGCGCTCCCGAAACTCGCGCCGGGGCCATACCGTCTACCTGCTGGATGAGCCCACCGTCGGGTTGCACCCGGCCGATATCGACCTGCTCATCGCTGAGCTGCACTCGCTGGTGGAGGCCTCCCATACTGTCGTGGTGGCAGATCATGACCGTCACCTCATTGCCGGCGCTGACCGGGTTATTGAGATGGGCCCGGGGTCTGGTTCGGATGGCGGAAAGATTGTGGCGGATGGCACGCCGGGTCAGGTTTCCACGGGACTAACGCCCACCGGGCGGGTGCTAAGTGGCGCGGGTGCACGATAAGGTAAATCCCATGACCAACAACAACGGCGACAACGAGACGCGGCAGTTCGGCCGCGTCACCGGTGAGAACGAAACCCGCCAGTTCGGCGCGCCCCAACAGCAGCCGCCACAGCGTCCCCAACAACACTTCCCGGAGCCCGGATCCCAAAACACGCAGGCCTATGGTCAGCCCTATCAGCAGGGCTATGACCAGAACTATCAGCAGCCGCAATATGACCCGGTCCCGTCCAGCTACCAGGTGGAGCAGCCGAAGAAGGGCGGGGGAGCCCTGTCCTATGTCTTCGCGGCCATCGCTGCTATCGCCGTCGTTTTCGCCGGCGTGCTGTTCTTCCTGTGGCGCGGTGCGGCAGCGGATGCTGACAAACCCGCCCCGGAGCCGGTTACCGAGACCGTGACCACCGAGGTTCCCACCACGGTGACCACCACCAAGAGCTCGCCGCGGGATAACCTCCCCACCGATATTCCGACGGAGCTGCCGACGGAGCTGCCGCCGGACGTCCAGGACCGTGTGGACCAGGGTGGAGCCGAATTGGAAGGGTTGATCAATGACCTCTTCGAGCAATTCGATTCGGGCATGGAAGAGCTCGATACGGGTGGTGCAGGCAATGCCTAATACTGAATCTCACACCGAGCCCACTGCCTCCGCGCAGCCGGAGTCGATGCAGCTGGCCGAAGCACTGGCGGCCCAGCTTTCGCGGCACCTCACCGACGTGGTTATCTGCCCGGGTTCGCGCAACGCACCGCTGTCTTTGGCGCTTCTCGCGCGCAGCGATATTCGCGTGCATACCCGCCTGGATGAGCGCTCCGCCGCCTTCGCTGCTTTAGGTTTGGCACGCGTCCAACGCCGGCACGTCGGCATCGTGATGACCTCCGGCACCGCGGTGGCTAATGCCCTGCCCGCGATGGTGGAGGCGCATTACTCGCATACCCCGCTGGCCGTCATCAGCGCGGACCGGCCGGCCCGCTTGGTGGGCACGGGGGCCTCCCAGACCATCGAGCAGCCCGGCATCTTCGGCGTGTATGCGGAGACCACCCAGGTGGAGAGCACGAGTGATTTCCCGCTTATCGCGGAGCGCTTTTTGAATGACCGCCAGGTGCACATCAACGTGGCTCTCGATGCCCCGCTGGTAGGCGAAGAGCTGCCCAGCACCCCGACGGATTACACGCAGCACCGCGCGCACACCCCGCGCTGGTCCAATCACGGCGAGGTGGCCGTCGATCTCAGCCGCAACACGCTCGTCATCGCGGGCGATGAGGCCTGGGAGGTCGAGGGGCTGGAGGACGTCCCCACCATTGCCGAGCCCACTGCACCCGCGCCCTATCACCCGGTGCACCCGGCCGCGGCGCACCTCTTCCGCCGCGCCCAAGTCTCCGCCAATGATTACGTGGTCAACACCAAGGTGGAACAGGTTATCGTCGTGGGCCATCCCACCCTGCACCGCGGCGTCCTGGCGTTGCTCAGTGATCCCGATATCGACCTCATCTGCCTGTCCCGCACGGAGGATTTCACCAACCCGCGCGGTGCGGCTGCGCAGTTGGGCACCACCGTCAAGACCAGCGGCGAGCCCACGCGCGAATGGATGAAGATCTGCGAAGGCGCCGCACAGATGGCGGCCGAGGGTGTACGCGAGGTCCTCGCGGAGGCCACAGGCGAGGACGCCACCAAGCCCGAGATCGGCTTTACCGGACTCCACGTCGCCGCCGCGGTGGGGGACACCCTCGCCGTCGGCGACACCCTCGTGCTCGGAGCCTCTAACGCGGTGCGGGATGCCTCCTTCATCGGTCTGCCTTTCGACGGCGTGGAAACCTACTCGCCGCGCGGGGCCGCCGGCATCGACGGCACCGTCGCGCAGGCCATCGGTATCGCGCTGGCCACCCAGTCCCGCGAGGCCGACGCACCCCGCGCCCCACGCACCGTGGCGCTCATGGGGGATGTCACCTTCCTGCACGACGCCACCTCGCTCATCCTCCCCGAGGACAACCCGCGCCCGGAGAACCTCACCATCGTCGTCTCAAACGACGACGGCGGCGGCATCTTCGAGGTGCTTGAACAAGGCCGCGAGCCCCTGCGCCCCTCCTTCGAGAGGGCCTTTGGGACGCCGCATGGGGTGGGCGTCGCCAAGCTGGCGGAAGCCTGCGGCGCTGAGCACCGCGAGGTGAGCTCGGCGCAGGAGCTGCTCGATGTTCTCGCAGAGCTCAAGGAATACTCCACCGGGATCACCGTCGTGGAGGCACACACCACCCGGTCCTCGCGCCGCGCGCTGCAGGAGGCTCTGAACGCCAAGGTGGGTCAGTAAATGCCGCGGCGCCGGGTGCGCCAGCTGATCCTGGTGTTGTATGCCGCAGCACTAGTGGGCATGGCGGGTATGGTGATCGGCCCTTTCTTCAATGACCGCACCATCGGCGCCAACCCCGGGCGCGCCCTGGCCACGGTGACGGATGTCGGCACCTTGCGTACTTTCGTGGACTTCCAGGACTCCGAAGGGATCTACCACACCCCGCCCACCGGCCTGCTCTATCCCACTGGGCTGGGAGAAGGCCAGCAGGTGTGGGTGCTCTACGCCAAGAGCAACCCGGACCTGGTCAAGGTAGAGGGCCGGGAATGGACGCTATCGATCATTCCGGCGCTGTCCTCCGCGGCCGTGGCTACTCTGATTGCCGGCGCGTGCTGGTGGGGGAGCGGGAAAATTAACCGGAATTTAGTACGTGCGTTACCAACCGAGCACTCAGAAAAGGAATGATGGGGCGCATGCGTGTAGCCATCGTCGCGGAATCCTTCTTGCCTAATGTCAACGGAGTGACCAACTCCGTGCTGCGTGTCCTCGAACACCTCCACGAGCACGGCCACGAGGCCATCGTCATCGCCCCCGGCGCCCGGGACGGGCAGGAGGAGATCCCCGATTACCTCGGGTTCACCATCGTGCGCGTGCCCACCGTGCGTGTGCCGCTGGTGGATTCGCTCCCGGTTGGCGTTCCTACGTCCGCCGTGGACGAGGCGCTGCGCGAGTTCAAACCGGACATCATCCACCTGGCCAGCCCCTTCGTCCTGGGAGCGGCGGGAGCATTTTCTGCACGTCAGCTGCGCATTCCGGCGGTGGCGCTATACCAGACCGACGTGGCCGGTTTCGCCACCAAGTACCACGCTTCCGCACTGGCCTATGGGGTGTGGGAGTGGCTGCGCACCATCCATAACGCCTGCCAGATGACTCTCGCGCCGTCCTCGCTCACCATCAGTGACTTGGAGAAGCACCACATCAAGAACGTGCGCCACTGGGGCCGCGGTGTGGACTCAGAGCGCTTCCACCCCTCGAAGCGCTCGGCGGCGTTGCGCCGGAGCTGGGATCCCACGGGGAAGAAGAAAATCGTCGGCTTCGTCGGCCGCCTGGCCGCAGAGAAGGGCGTGCACCGCCTGTCCGCGCTTAACGGACGCGAGGACATCCAACTCGTCATCGTTGGTGATGGCCCAGAGCGCCCGCTGCTGGAGGCCCAACTGCCGGACGCGGTATTCACAGGCGCGCTGGGCGGCGAAGAACTCGCCGCAGCCTATGCATCCCTGGACATCTTCGTCCACGCCGGTGAGTTCGAGACCTTCTGCCAGGCCATCCAGGAAGCGCAGGCCTCGGGCGTGCCCACCATCGGCCCCCGCGCGGGCGGCCCGGTGGACCTCATTGAGGAGGGCTATAACGGGCTGCTTCTCGACGTTTCCACGTTCGTCGAGGACCTCCCCAATGCCGTCGACGCGCTGCTCAACCCGGAGATCCACGAAGAGCTGCGGGAGAACGCTAGGCAGTCGATTGCTTCCAAGACGTGGCCGGCGCTATGCGAGCAGCTGCTGGGCTATTACGAGGAAGTTTTGGAGAATGTCCGCGAGGTGCCGCTGACCATTTTGGGCCAGCGCCCGGAGCTGCCGCGCTGGGCCGCTCGCGCCCTGGGGGCGCGCGTGGCCTAGACTAGGCGCTTGTGTCTAAGGCAGATCTGGATAAAAAGCCCTTCGATGTTGCGCGCATGTTTGACGCGGTGGGCAAGAAGTACGACATCACCAACACGGTGCTGTCCTTTGGTCAGGACGCACGCTGGCGCCGTCTGACGCGCGAGCGGCTCAACCTGAAGCCGGGGGAGAAGGTCCTCGACCTGGCTGCCGGAACGGCTGTTTCCACGGAGGAGCTGTCCAAGTCCGGCGCGTGGTGCGTGGCCTGTGATTTTTCACTCGGCATGCTCGCGGCTGGCGCGGAGCGCGATGTGTCCAAGGTGGCCGGCGATGGAATGCGCCTGCCTTTTGCGGATAACACCTTCGATGCGGTGACCATCTCCTATGGTCTGCGCAATATCCACGACTTCGAGCTGGGCCTGCGGGAGATGGCGCGCGTGACCAAACCCGGCGGGCGCCTGGCGGTAGCGGAGTTTTCCAAGCCAGTCATCCCGGTCTTCGGCACCGTCTACAAGGAGTACTTAACCCGCCTGCTGCCGCCGATTGCCAAGGTGGTCTCCTCCAACCCGGAGGCCTATATCTACCTCGCAGAATCCATCCGCGCGTGGCCGGAACAGCACGAGCTAGCCGCCGCCATCAACCGCAATGGCTGGGAGCAAGCAGGCTGGCGCAACCTCACGTGTGGCATCGTGGCGTTGCACTCCGCGGTGAAGCCGGCCTAAAGGCCTTAGGCCCAAAGGGGAGTATCGCGGCGCAGCGTGGAGACCGCCCCGCCCGCCAGCCGCCAGGCGCGGGCAAGCAGGTCCTTGTCCTCGTCGGTGATGAGGTTGCCCATGAGGCGTGCGGCGGCCGGCATGAGCATGCGGCCGATGGGGCCGCGCATGGCCACAGGTCCGGCCAGCGGCAGGAACTGCGGATAGGTCAGCAGGCGCGCGGCCGTGCGGGCGAGCAGGAAGGCCTCGCCATACTCGGCGCGCAGGCGTTCCGGCCACGCTAAGGTCAGGTCCTTGGTGCCGAGCATCTCCACGGCGAGTGCCGCCGTTTCCAGGCCATAGTCGATGCCCTCGCCGTTGAGCGGATTGACGCAGGCGGCGGCGTCACCAATCAGCATCCAGTTCGCGCCGGCCACCCCGGACACCGCGCCACCCATGGGCAGCATCGCCGAGGTGACGTTGCGCAGCTCGCCCAAGCCCCACTCCGAACGCTGCTGCTCAGCGTAGAAATCAAGCGCCTTCTTGGTGTTGAGACGAGCCGGGCGGGCGGCGGTGGACAGCGCACCCAAACCGATGTTGACCCCCTGTCCCAGCGGGAAGATCCAGCCATATCCGGGTTGTACGACCCCCTCGGGGTCCTTGAGCTCCACGTGGGAGTGCATCCACTCCTCGCCGTCCTGCGGGGAATCGGCATAGGCGCGCGCGGCGATGCCATAGACCTCCTCGCGGTGCCAGGTGCGGCCCAGCTGCTTGCCAAAGGTCGAGCGCACGCCATCGGCCACGATGACCCACCGCGCGCGCACGCGGCGCTTGCCCACGGAGAACTCCACCAGCCGGTTGCCCTCGAGCTGCGGGGCCGTTGCTGAGCCGGTGAGAAGCTGCGCGCCGGCTTCTTGCGCGGCCTCAACGAGCAGCGCATCGAATTCATAGCGCGGCAGAGCCGTTCCCACCTGCGAGGGGTATGTCGACGGCCACGGGGCGGTCACGGTGCCGCCAAAGCCGTGCAGCTTGAGCCCGCGGTTGCGGTAGGAGGCGTTGACCTCGATGCCGAGGAGCTCCAACTGGTGCATGGCGCGAGGAGTCAGCCCATCGCCGCAGGTCTTGTCGCGGGGGAAGGGGGAGGCGTCGACAAGCAGCGTGTCACGGCCAGCGCGCGCGGCATGGATAGCGGCGGCAGCACCGGCGGGCCCGGCACCGACGATGGCGACGTCAACAAGGGTGGAATCGATCTGCTCCGACATGGGGACTATCATTGCACGGGATAGTGGCCACAAGTGTGTTGAGGGCCGTGCCATGGGCTACGGTAGGTAAACACTAGGATTTTTGAGCTTAAAGGAACACGTTTAATGTCACACGGCCAAACTCACGCCAAGCACGTGGACTTGGGGGATGCGCAGCTCACCGAGCGTATCAACGCCGGGATGGCTGCTGTAGAGGACCTGCTGAATACGGAGCTCGACCGCGGGCAGGACTTCATCAAAGACAAGGTACGCCACCTCTCCCTGGCTGGAGGCAAGCGTTTCCGCCCGATGATGGCGCTGCTGGCTTCCGAGTTTGGTGAACGCTCGCAATCGCCTGAGGTGATTAAGGCAGCCACCGTTGTGGAAATGGTCCATGTGGCCACGCTCTATCACGATGACGTCATGGATGAAGCGGAGCGCCGCCGCGGCGTGGATTCTGCGAATTTCCGCTGGACTAACTCGGTGGCGATTTTGGCGGGCGATGCCCTCTTGGCGCACGCTTCGCGGCTGATGAGTCAGCTGGATACCCACACGGTGGAGCACTTCGCGGAGACCTTTGAGGAGCTCGTCACCGGCCAGATGCGCGAAACCATTGGTGCCGGCGAAGCTAATGCTGTGGAGCATTACACGGCGGTCATCCGGGAAAAGACCGCGGTGCTCATCGCCTCCGCCGGCTACCTGGGTGCCTACCATGCTGGCGCGGGCCCGGAGCAGTGCGAGGCACTGCGCCAGATCGGTGCGGCCGTGGGCATGATTTTCCAGATCGTCGACGACATCATCGACATCTTCTCCGATCCTGAAGAGTCGGGGAAGACCCCGGGCACGGACCTGCGCGAGGGCGTGTTCACCCTGCCAGTGCTCTATGCCCTGGAAGAGGAGGGTGAGGTCGGCGACGAGCTCCGTGCCCTCCTGACGGGCCCGCTGACTGACGACGCCTCCGTGAAGCGCGCCATCGACCTGCTGTGGAAGTCAGGCGGCCGGGACAAGGCGCTTGCCGACGTCAACGCGTACCTGCGCGTGGTCGAGGACCAGCTTTCCCTGCTGCCCGAATGCACTGCCAGCGAAGCCCTGCGCCAGTTGGCGGACTACACGGTCCAGCGCGTGGGCTAATAGGTGCTCCTGCCAGGCGATTTGCATGTCGGGCGGGACTTCGTAGTAAAGTACATAACCGCACTCAAGAGTGCATGCCAGGTTGCCCGAGCGGCCAAAGGGAGCGGACTGTAAATCCGCCGGCATTGCCTTCAGAAGTTCGAATCTTCTACCTGGCACAGAATGAATCCCGCAGACGCAAAGATGTGTCTGCGGGATTTTTCGATCCCCGGCATAGGGCTAGGGGGTTAAGGGTCATTTCGATCAAATAAGGGGCCCGAGCCCCGGGGAATTGGGACGCTATTTGATCGAAATGTCGCTCCGTCGATTGAACGGTCGTGTGCCCGGCTTAGTTGTCGTCTACTCGGCACGGTGTTTGTTCTGGTGTGTTCTTGGGGCGCTTAAAGGCCCTAAAAACATGTCCCATACTGGCGATTTGTGTTGTTTAAGCGTTTCGGGTTAATCTTTTCAAGGCTTCAACGAGAGCACAGCGGATGAAAGTCCGTTACTCAAAGAGGCTGTGCCCCCTTAGCTCAGTCGGCAGAGCGTTTCCATGGTAAGGAAAAGGTCGACAGTTCGATTCTGTCAGGGGGCTCCATTCATGTTTCTGGAAGGTCCCAGAAGGTGAATATGGCGGTGTAGCTCAGTGGTAGAGCAAGCGACTCATAATCGCTGTGTCGCGAGTTCAATTCTCGCCATCGCTACCGGGAAAGAAAAGCGCCCGCACACGGGCGCTTTTTCATTACCGACTCCCAGCCTTATACGGCACGTGGTTTCCATGGGGAATCACCGTTCTGGTAGGGTTGTGCGTTGTCCCAAAAGGGCACGCAAAGGGGCGTGGCGCAATTGGTAGCGCAACGGTCTCCAAAACCGTAGGTTGCAGGTTCGAGTCCTGTCGCCCCTGCCACATCACTTCAAGGAGGGAATCGCCGTGAGCGATGAAAAGCAGCCGAGCACCGGGGCTCCGCGCCCAACCGGCAAGCGTCAGCTCTCTGGCGCAGCGACCACCTCTACCGATTCCTACACCGACAAGCGCGTCGTGCGCGTCGAGGATAAGAAGGAAGATTCCTTCGGCGGATCCGTCGGGTCCTTCCCGGGCGAGGTCGTCTCTGAGATGAAGAAGGTCGTCTGGCCTACCGGCAAGGAAATGCTGCAGTACGTCCTCGTGACCTTCGCCTTCCTCATCGTCCTCACCGCCTTGGTGTGGGGCGTGGACACGCTGACCGGCCTCGGAGTTGAAGCAATCCTCGCGCCTTAGTAAACTAATTTCATACTTTCATCCCGCCGCCTTCCCGCTAGCTCGACTAGGGGAAACGGCGGGATACTTTTTGCCCTAGTCCCGCCGGGTAACCTGGTTGGGGACTAGAAGAATGAACACAATTTTGGAGTAGCAGACAATGAGCGAAGAAAACACTGGCACCTCCCTCGAGCAGGCCATGATTGATAACGTCCAGGAACAGGCCGCGGAAGCGGTCGAGGCTACTGAGGAAACCCAGCAGCCGCAGGAGGAGCTTTCTGCCGAGGAGAAGGAAGCCGCCGAGAAGGAAGCTGCTACCAAGGCCGCGGAGGCCGCCCTCGGCGGCGGCTCGGACGAGGCTGAGGCTGAGGGAGCGGGGGAGACGTCGCCAAGCGCTGAAGCAGATGCCGCTGCCGCCGACGCTGAGTACAAGACCCGCCTGCGCGCATTCACCCGCGAACTGAAGAAGCAGCCGGGCAAGTGGTACATCATCCAGTGCTACTCCGGCTACGAGAACAAGGTGAAGACCAACCTGGACATGCGCGCCCAGACCCTCGAGGTGGAGGATTCCATCTTTGAGGTCGTCGTGCCGGTCGAGCAGGTTCTGGAGAAGAAGGACGGCAAGAAGAAGGTTGTTAAGCGCAAGCTGCTTCCGGGCTACGTGCTGGTGCGCATGGAGCTTAACGACGCCGCCTGGTCCGTCGTCCGCGATACCCCCGGTGTGACCTCCTTCGTGGGCAACGAGGGCAACGCCACCCCGGTGAAGATCCGCGACGTGGCCAAGTTCCTCATGCCGAATGACACGACGGTCTCCCCGGAGGCTTCCGCCGCAGACTCCGAGGGCGAGCAGGTTGTTGCCATGCCGGAGAAGGAGGCCGCGAAGGCTTATGCTCACGACTTCGAGGTGGGCGAGGCCGTTACCATCCTGTCCGGCCCGCTGGCTTCCGTGTCCGCCACCATCTCCGAAATCGATCCGGAGACCGGCAAGATGCAGGGCCTGGTGTCTATCTTCGGCCGCGAGACCCCAGTGGAGCTGTCCCCGACGGAGATCGAGCGCATCTCCTAAAAAGCGATTTTGAGCTGGGCGCACGGTGTTCTAAACTTGAACGCCGTGCGCTTTTGCGCATGTTCAAACGTTCATCCTCCGGTGGCCCACAACGCGTGAGCATCCGGACGGGGCGCCGTTATTCATCGTGGCGGCACTCCGGTACCACAGGAAAGAGGTAATTCGATGGCTCCCAAGAAGAAGGTCACTGGCCTGATCAAGCTCCAGATCGAGGCAGGCGCCGCTAACCCGGCTCCGCCGGTCGGCCCGGCACTCGGTGCCCACGGCGTCAACATCATGGAGTTCTGCAAGGCTTATAACGCTGCGACCGAGTCCCAGCGCGGCAACGTCGTGCCGGTGGAAATCACCGTCTACGAGGACCGCTCCTTCGACTTCAAGCTGAAGACCCCGCCGGCAGCGAAGCTCCTGCTCAAGGCCGCTGGCATCAAGAAGGGCTCCGGCGTTCCGCACACCGATAAGGTTGGTTCCGTGACCTGGGATCAGTGCAAGGAGATTGCACAGACCAAGTTCGAGGACCTCAACGCTCGTGACATCGAGAACGGCGCCCGCATCATCGCTGGTACCGCTCGCTCCATGGGCATCACCGTTGACGGCATCCCGGCTAAGTAATAATTCAATTTAATGCGCGATACGTTCTGTATCGCGCGTGGCAGGGCCAGCTTCGGCCCGCTATCACCACATCAATCCAAGAAAAGGAATTGCACTTATGAGCACCAAGTCCAAGGCATACAAGGCTGCCGCTGAGCTGGTAGACCGCTCCCGCCAGTACCGTCCGATCGAGGCCGCCAAGCTGGCCAAGGAGACCTCCTCCAAGAACTTTGACGCTACTGTCGACGTTGTCTTCCGCCTCGGCGTTGACCCGCGCAAGGCTGATCAGCTGGTTCGCGGTACCGTTTCCCTGCCGCACGGCACCGGTAAGGACGTCCGCGTGGCCGTCTTCGCCGAGGGCGACAAGGCTGAGGCCGCTAAGGCTGCTGGCGCCGACATCGTGGGCACCGAAGAGCTGATCGCTGCCATCAACGAGGGCAACATCGACTTCGACGTTGCTATCGCCACCCCGGATCAGATGGCCAAGGTTGGCCGCGTTGCCCGCGTCCTGGGCCCGCGTGGTCTCATGCCGAACCCGAAGACCGGCACCGTGACCGCTGACGTGACCAAGGCTGTGGCCGACGTCAAGGGCGGTAAGATTTCCTTCCGCGTTGACAAGGCTTCCAACCTGCACGCCATCATCGGCAAGGCTTCCTTCGACGCTGAGAAGCTGGCTGAGAACTACGGTGCGCTGTACGACGAGATCCTGCGTCTGAAGCCGTCCTCCGCTAAGGGCATCTACGCCAAGAAGATCACCATCTCCACCACCTCCGGCCCGGGCATCCCGGTCGACGCTTCCGTGGAGAAGAACTACACCGACTAATTGATGTCTGTGTTAACGGCGTAAAGGTCCCGGCTCATTCACGAGCCGGGATTTTTTATTGCCTTTTTCCTTGCGTGTCGAATTATTTGTACAGGTCAGAGGGGTAAAAATCACTGACAGGTAAAACACAGGCAGGTTCGATGGGCTTTCAAGGAATGTATCGCATAATAATCCTTGTGCGTTTGAGAGAGGCGCATGAGAGATAGAGAGAACACCCTGAGTCTTGCAGGGCGGGCGGCGTGAGAAACCGCCTGATAGTCAAGACCCCTTGCAACGCGGGTTCCGGAATTATCCGGGGCCCGCGTTGTGGTGTGTGCGCCCCAAGCCAGGTGCTCCCTGCCTTGGATTCGGGACATGGGCTTGAGCGGAGATGCATCAGGCCTGGGGCAAACGCGGGCGCTGGATGTAGATGGTTCTAGTCACAAGGTTCTCTTGGGGCAAACAAACCATCTGGAGGAGCGAAGAAGGTTCGTTTGGGGGCAAGTGAACCTTCTGACTGAAACCTCTTGACGGGAACCTTCTGATGGGAACCATGTGGAAGCGCACCGAGACCCACTACCGGTTAAAAGGATTAGATGCGTGCGAAGGATTTAGGGCCGCGGCTTGCCGTTCATCCAGTACACGGACCAGATGACGTCCTCGCGCGGCACTCCCCAGTCGTGCACCGCCAATGAGCGCACTTCTTTGGCCAGGTCCCCTTCGCCAGATACCCACACTGAATCCGGAGCTGTATCCGCGGAGAAACGAGCACTAAGAAGCTGAACGGCACGTGCGCTGTGTTCCTCGTGCGGGGCGGCAACCATGGTGAGCGAACGAACCTTGCCGCGCCACGTCTTTTCAAAGCCGTCTTCAATTTCGAAGTCGTCTGCAATCAGTGCAACGACGTCGACGCCGCTCAAGGTTTGCGGTGAGAAGGCTTCGTAGTGCTCCAGGATGTGCCACAGTGCTGGGAGAGCGGAGGCGTCCGCGAGCAACAGCTGTGATTTCTTGGGTGCCTGCCACCGTGCTTGCCCCGTATAGATTCCGGCGGTATCCCCGGGCTGGGCCTTGCGGATCCACCGCGAGCCCGGACCATTATCGCCATGGGTCACCACGTCGACATCGATGGTGCAGGCTTCGTGGTTGAGCCTGCGAATTGTGTACCACCGCAACGCCGGGCGAACGTCGTCAGGCAAGCCAGTGACGGCGGCGCGCACATTGGCATCCTCAACTGGGAAGGACGAAAACTCCTGCCCGTCCTGGGGCATGAGGAGCCCAAAATACTCATCAGGCCCGGCGAGGGGGTAGGAGCCGAAGGCGGGCGAGTGAAAAGTAAGGCGGTGCAGTCGCGGCTTGAGGCGGGTATTCCCGGCGAGGGTAACGGGTAATAAGCGGTGATGCGTCAAAGGAATTGTTCCTAGGTATAAGGGAAATTTGAATCCATCATAAAGCAGAGGTTAGGCTTGCCTCAAATAGATTAGGGGTGTGACGGCTTGTGTGCTCGTTCCCATCGAAGGAAAGGTTGATTCCATGGTTGCTATCCACCGGCGTGCGAAAGCCGTGCTCGCGATTGTCTCGGCGGCAGCGATTGCTCTGACAGGGTGCTCGCGCGGAAGCGGTGAGGACAGTGCGGGTGCAGGCAGCGCTGAGGAGGTGCGGGTTGCCAGCCTGGGGCTTGGCGACGCCGATACTGTCCTCGCGCTCGGAATCACCCCCGTTGCCGTAGCGCCCTGGGGAGCGCAGGGTGATGGTGATCCCTCCGGTGTGGGCCCATGGGCGAAAGAACTTCTGGGAGATGCCCAGCCTGAGGTTATCTATAACACCGCTTCCGGGTTCACGGCCGATGTTCTTGAGCAGGTCACGGCTTCGGACCCCACGCAGATCATTGCTGTCAATCAGGCAGTGGACCAGGAAGCACAGAAATCCCTCGAGGAGATCGCGCCGCTGACCATGAAGCCGGAGGGCTTCGAAGACTGGCAGGTTCCCTGGGAAGAGCAGGTTAAGACCATCGCCTCTGCCGTTGAGAAGGAAGAGGAGGGTGACAAGCTTATTGACAAGGCGCAAGGCGCCTTCGATGAATTCAAGGAATCTCACCCGGAGCTTAACGGCAAACGCGCGGCCATCGTCATGCCCTATGACGGAAAGCTGGGCCTCTACACTTCCGATGATGGCCGCGGTCAATTCATCGAAGACCTTGGCTTTGAGATTCCGCAGGAGCTGGAGGGTGATGGCTCGAGCTTCTTCGTGGACTACGCCCCAGAGAACTACTCCCAGCTCAACGACGTGGACTACCTGTTCGTCTTGGATTACAACGGTGCAGTCGACGAGCTGAAGAAGGATTCGACGTTCCAAGGCCTAGACGTGGTCAAGGATGGCCGCGTCCGCTACCTAGAAACGGATACCGGCAACGCCATGAGCATGCCGAACCCGCTCACCATTCCTTGGGCTGTCGATAAATTTGAAGAGCAACTCTAAGTGCTCGCATTACCGAGAAACGCCGGGGCCACCCGCGGCGAGCTAGATTCGCGGGGGAGGGGACGCGTGCTCCTCACCAGCGCTCTGGTTGTGGTTTCACTGCTTCTCCTCGCCTGCTCGCTGGTGGTGGGATCGCGGTCCATCGCCTTGTCCGAACTCCTTCCCGCCTTCCTCCATGAAAGCCAGCCGGAGATAGAAAATATCGTGTGGGACTTGCGTATGCCGCGCACCTTCTTGGCGTACTTCGCGGGTGCAGCCATTGCGGTCTCCGGTGTCATCGCCCAGACGTGGACCAAGAACCCCTTGGCCGATCCCGGCTTCATTGGTATCACTGCGGGTGCTTCCTTCCTTGTAGCGCTCGGGACGGCGTTGGGGCTTGCCACCTCGCTGGGGATGCGGACGGCGCTCGCGCTGGTGGGAGCCGGTTTGGCCACGGTAGTGGTTCTGGGAGTTTCCCGGCGGTTTCCTGATTCCCTGACGCTGCTTCTTGTGGGTGCAGGAGTATCGGCTGCCTTAAGTTCTGGCGCCATGCTGATCGGCTTGTATTCCACGGATGTGCTCGACAGCATGCGCCGCTGGACCATCGGCTCCACCTTTGGGCGCGGCCCCGGGGAGGTCGCGATTGCAGCCGGTGGTCTGCTCGTCGGGCTCATCATTGCCGCGAGTGTGGCGCGCCCGCTCGACTTGTTGGCCATGGGTGAGGAATCTTCGGTTGCCTTGGGTAGCTCGCCGGTACTAGCGCGCCGTGGCGCCGCCTTAAGCATCGTTGTCTTGGCCGGATGCGCTACCGCCGCGGCAGGCCCCATCGCTTTCGTGGGATTTGCCGTCCCCCACCTTCTCCGGCGGTGTACAGGGCCGGCGGTTGCCGCCATGATTGCCCCCGCGGCGCTGCTGGGTGGTTGTTCCGTGCTGGCTGCGGATATCTTAGGCCGGCTTATCGCTGGCCCCTCCGAGTTGGAGATGTCCATCGTCCTAGCTTTCGTGGGCGCACCTTTCCTCATCTGGGCCGTGCGCCGAGGGGAGCAGAAGCTATGAGTGATGGGGTGAAGGGGGACGTCGCCAAGCGCCTGCGTTCCCAACAGCGGAAGCGCCAGATATGGATATGGTCAGCCACCTGCTTCTTTGTGCTGGTCGCGGCAGTTTCTTACGTCCTGATGCTCGGACAAGGCCCCGTGGGGCTGAGTCCGGGGCGGGTTCTGGAGATCCTCAACGGTGGTGGGAGCCGAAGCGAAATCCGCGTTGTGTGGGATCTGCGCATGCCCGTAGCGCTAGCAACCCTCATCGTGGGCGCCGCGCTCGGACTGGCGGGGTCGTGGACGCAGTCGATGTCGCGCAATCCGCTGGCCTCCCCCGACATCCTTGGCGTGACCGGTGGGGCTTCGGTGATGGTGGTTATCGGGACGGTGATGTCCCGGCCGCTCCTCGCAGAGGGTGTCTCCGTGTTCTGGTGGCGGGCGGGGCTCGCGCTGCTGGGGGCGGTGTTGGCGGCCATCTTGCTAGTGGCGCTTGGTGGGCTCGGTACGAGCAACCGCATCGTCATCGTCGGCATCGCGCTATCACTGCTCTTTCAAGCCATGGTGGCCTATCTCTTGCGCGCTGCGGAGCTCCTCCGTGCAGCACAGTCCCAGCTGTGGCTGGCGGGAACCACGGGCTTTGTGCGGATGGACGTCATTGTTCCACTTCTCGTAGGACTGGCGCCTTTCGTGTTGCTTGGTTCGTGGCGTGCCCGGGAACTGCCGCTTCTAGCCCATGATGATCTCTCGGCCCTCTCCTTGGGCGTGGACATCACGCGGACGCGCACCGCGCTCCTCATTGCTGCCACCGGAATATGCGCGGTGACCGTATCCGTGGCGGGGCCCATCGGCTTTATCGCGCTGCTGGCCCCACACCTCGGACGCATGATCGCCCGAACCCCTACTCCTTCGCCGGTGGTGTCGTGCGCTGCTGGTGCGGCCCTCTTAAGCGCCTGCGCCGTGGTGGCCGGGGCGCTCCCGATGGACGCGCCGGTGGGTGCTGTGTCCTCAGTGATCGGCGGCACCGCCTTGGTCATCGTGGTGTGGAATGCCGCAAGGCGGAAAGGATGAAAACCATGAACAGTTGCGAGCTGAAGGCCCAAGGCATCCATGCCGGTTATCAAGGCGGGAAAGATATTCTCTCCGGGGTTGACCTCGCGGCTCAACCAGGGGAGGTCACCACGCTCATCGGCCCCAACGGCTGCGGGAAATCGACGTTGCTGAAGACCTTGTCGAAGATTCTTCGCCCTCGGCAGGGCAGCGTGCGCATTGGCGAGTTGGATGTGCATTCCATGAGCCCGAAGGAAGCGGCGGCCCACGTGGCCTTGCTGCCCCAGCACCCGATGGCGCCGGATGGGCTGCGCGTCGGCGAGCTCGTTGCCCGCGGGCGGTACGCGCACCTTGGGTGGGGAAGGGGACTGTCAGCGCGGGACCACGAGATCATCGCGCAGGCCTGCGTGGAGACAGGCATCACCGATTTCATCGACCGCGATATCGCGGCGCTGTCGGGCGGCCAGCGTCAGCGGGTGTGGCTCGCGCTGGCTTTGGCTCAGGACGCGCCGGTGCTGCTTCTCGACGAGCCCACCACCTTCCTCGATCCCGCCCACGCGATGGGCGTCTTGGAGCTCGTCCGCAAGCAAGCGCGCGCTGGGAAGACGGTCGTCGTCGTGCTGCACGACCTCATGCTGGCTGGGCAGTTCTCAGACACCATGGTGGTCATGAACAACGGCGAGGTCATCGCGCGGGGCACGCCGCAGCAAGCGTTGACCAAAGAGGTGCTGGCGGCGGCCTATGGCATCGATGTGGACATCTGGGAGGATCCTCGCAGCGATGCCCCCGTCATCGTTCCGCGCGGTGTGCTCAAGAACTAAAGGGCACTAAGGCAAAGCCCCAGGACCGCGATTTGGAGTTGGCCCGTGCAGGCTGTAGAGTACCTAGCGAAGTTTGAACGGCCCCGAAGTGGTCGAGTCAAGGTTCACCAAAGACCGTCGGTCATCCGGAATGCCGGATCGAAGGTTCCTCGCTCTAGAGGGCGGCCCACGCAGGAGACACTTTGCGAATTACCGCGGATTTCCGCGCGCGCCCTGTGCTCTTGCACGGGGCTTTTGTTATTTCGATTGTCGTTAACGACAACCGAGGTGGGAAAGGTCCCGGCGGAAAACACAAGAGATGTTTCGAAAGGAGGCGTAGTAGAAAATGGCAAACCCGAAGAACACCGCAGACCTGGCAAAGCTGAAGGAGAAGCTCGAAGGCGCTAACTCCATCGTGCTCACCGAGTACCGTGGCCTGACCGTGGGTCAGCTCCAGGAGCTGCGTAACAACCTCGGCTTTGACGTTGAGTACTCCGTCGCCAAGAACACCCTTTTCAAGATCGCTGCCAACGAAGCTGGCATCGAGGGTCTTGACGAGCAGCTGACTGGCCCGACCGCTATTGCGTTCATCAAGGGCGAGGCAGTGGATGCTGCGAAGGTCATCACCAAGTTCGCTGATGACAACAAGGCACTCGTTATCAAGGGTGGCTACATGGACGGCGACGCTCTGTCTGCCGACCAGGTTGAGGCCATCGCCAAGCTGGACAACCGCGAGACCACTCTCGCAAAGCTGGCTGGCGCCATGAAGGGTTCTATGGCAAAGGCTGCCGCCGTATTCAACGCTCCTGCAACCAAGATGGTCCGCACCGCTGCGGCCCTGCAGGACAAGAAGGCTGCGGAAGCTTAAGACGCCAACTAAAGGCGCACAACTTAAACACACACACTTTTCTGGCCGCCTAGCGCGGCCAGGCACAATGAGAAAGGATGCCAATCATGGCTAAGCTCACCAAGGACGAGCTCATTGAAGCTTTCAAGGAAATGACCCTCATCGAGCTCTCCGAGTTCGTTAAGGAATTCGAGGAGGTCTTCGACGTTGAGGCCGCTGCTCCGGTTGCTGCCGTTGCTGCTGGTGCCCCGGCTGCCGGCGGTGCTGCTGAGGAAGAGAAGACCGAGTTCGACGTCGTTCTGACCGACGCTGGCGCTAAGAAGATCGGCGTTATTAAGGCTGTCCGCGAGATCGTCTCCGGCCTGGGCCTGAAGGAAGCTAAGGAGCTCGTTGAGTCCGCTCCGAAGGCTATCCTCGAGGGTGCTTCCAAGGACGACGCTGAGGCTGCTAAGGCTAAGCTCGAAGAGGCTGGCGCTTCCGTCGAGCTCAAGTAATTCACCTGAATTACTCAGCTTTCCCGCGCAGCGCACCCGCTGCGCGCCGACAACCCCGTTCCGCTTTTACGCGGTGCGGGGTTGTTCCCGTTTTGATGGGTCCCCCGGATTCTAAGGATTGCGTGTCAGGTCTTGACACTAGGGTCAAAAAGAGACACTATTGGGGTGTGCAATTTCGGCGTAGAAGTCTCGAGCGGTTCCATCAGGATGGTGTGCCGCCGCGATATATTCCATCGGAATTGCGCTCGGTAGTGCGCCGCAAGTTACTTATGATTGGGCGGTCTGCAAATGTCACGGACCTTCGGATTCCACCAGCAAATCGGTTGGAGCGGCTCAAGGGTGACCTTGAAGGCTACTACTCAATTCGCGTCAACTCGCAGTGGCGCATCATATTCAAGTGGACACCCGAAGGAGCTGTTGACGTTGACTTTATCGACTACCACTGAAGCACGCGCTCATGTTGATGTTGTTCCCGTTCCGCATCCCGGAGAGATCCTTCTCCTAGAATTCCTCAAACCCTGCGGAATAACCCAGTATCGCCTGGCCAGTGACATTGGCACTACCCGTTCCCAAGTTTCCAAAATTACCCGCGGGGCGCTCGGTATCAGTGCCGATATGGCTTTGCGTTTGTCGGCTTACTTTGGGAATTCCGCGGAGTTCTGGCTCGGACTCCAAGAGGAATACGATCTGTGGAAAGCTCGCCAGACTACGGACACCAGCGCCATCGTTCCGTGGAATCACAAAGAAGAATCTGCTTCTCGTTCATAGGATTCGCTCAATCGTGCTCACCTCGGGGTTGGTGCACCCGCACCGTAGCTGCACAAAACTGAAACGCACCCTCCGGGGAAATGTGTTTTGAACAAACGAATCGGTAGGATAAGCCACCATGCTGCCCAAGTCCCGCATCTTCTCCGTCCTCCTGCTCGGCCTCGGCGTTGCGCTGATCGCTGCCGGCCTGGCGGCGTCGAGCTTCTTGAGCTTTAGCCCGCGCCTGCCGCTGGATATCAAGAACACCACGTGGACGATGCAGGATGACAGCGCCGCCGCGCAGGCGCTGTCCGCAGAGGGCGTTACGCAGTACGAGGGGCCGATGACCTATCAGCTCAACATGGACATCCAGGATCCGGCGGATAAGGACACCGCAACGTTGCGAGTGGGGGAGTCCGCCATCCGCGGCGGCACGGGCAACGTGGAGGACTTGAGCTTTGCGCGCGTGTGGAACTATCCCGTCGATCGCCTTAGCGGTGAGGCCACGGGACCGGCGGCGCTCTCCCATACCATGGGCTCGCCCACGGCGGAGGTGCCCGTCGAGGGCTACTGGCTGAAGCTGCCCGCCGATGCTGAGCAGACCACCTACCCAGTCTTCGACCCGGTCCTGCGCAAGGCGGCCGACGCCGTCTTCGAGGAATCCCTCGATATCGACGGCCGCACGGTCTACCGCTACCACCAGGAAGTGGAGCCCACCAACGTGGCCACCCTCTATGCCGGTAGCACGACCACCACGCTGAGTAATGAGGACGACTCTACCGAGCAGGGCTACCTCTTCCACGCCGCAACCCGGGACCTTTTTGTAGACCAGGCCACCGGACTCGTCGTGGGCATGGACGTCGATATCAAGGACTACTGGGCAGACCGCGAGGGCAACGAGCGCGAGGTGCAGTTCGCCTTCAATGGTGCAACTGATGAGGAATCTCGCGCGGAGATGCTCCAGCAAGCTGAGCGCTTCCCGCGGAGTGCTGTGGGGCAGTGGGTGCGCTGGGGTGGCCTTGGCGTTGGCGCGCTTCTGGTGCTGCTTGGGGCGCTGGGCGCTTTTCGCCGTCCCACCAACCGCCACTCCCGCTAGCCGCGCGTGCTAGAGGCCCGCGCGTGCGGATCTCCGAAGCGACACGCCGACGGCACGTTTCGCCTTTACAAGGCCGCCATTATGCTATAGGCTATTTCGTTGCGCTGGAATCTGGATCTTTAGTGCACATTTAGCCTTTCGAGCGGTGATGGCAAAACCGACTTGACAAGGTGATTTTGTGCATTCTAAACCCAGTCGTTCCACAGCAGACCGAATGCTAAATCTACCAGCGGTTTTGCACCTCACCGGCCAGGGTGGGGAGGCAATCCGCCAGAGGTACTGGAAGGACCCATCTTGGCAGTCTCCCGCCAGACCAAGTCAGTGGCCAACATCCCTGGAGCCCCGAAGCGATACTCCTTCGCTAAAATCAGCGAGCCCATCGCTGTCCCGGGCCTCCTTGATCTACAACTCGATTCTTACGCGTGGCTCATCGGCACCCCCGAGTGGCGCGAGCGCGAGCAGGCAGAGCGCGGCGAAGACGCACGCGTGACGAGCGGCCTTGAGGATATCCTCGAGGAGCTTTCTCCGATCCAGGATTACTCGGGCAACATGTCCCTGTCCCTGTCGGAGCCTCGCTTCGAGCCGGTGAAGAACACCGTGGACGAGTGTAAAGAGAAGGACATCAACTACTCGGCGCCACTGTACGTCACCGCAGAATTCATCAACAACGACACCCAGGAGATTAAGTCCCAGACCGTCTTCATCGGCGATTTCCCGATGATGACTGAGAAGGGCACCTTCATTGTCAACGGCACCGAGCGCGTTATCGTCTCACAGCTCGTGCGTTCCCCGGGTGTCTACTTCGACCAGACCATCGACAAGTCCACCGAGCGCCCGCTGCACTCCGTGAAGGTCATTCCTTCCCGCGGTGCGTGGCTCGAGTTTGACGTCGACAAGCGCGACACCGTTGGCGTGCGCATCGACCGCAAGCGTCGCCAGCCGGTCACCGTGCTGCTCAAGGCCTTGGGTTGGTCCGAGGAGCAGATCAAGGAGCGCTTCGGCTTCTCCGAGCTCATGATGTCCACCCTCGAGTCCGATGGCGTGGCCAACACCGACGAGGCTCTGCTGGAGATCTACCGCAAGCAGCGCCCGGGCGAGCAGCCCACGCGCGACCTCGCACAGGCCCTGCTGGATAACTCCTTCTTCCGCGCCAAGCGCTACGACCTGGCCAAGGTCGGCCGCTACAAGGTCAACCGCAAGCTCGGCCTGGGCGGTGACCACGACGGTCTGATGACCCTGACCGAGGAAGACATCGCCGTCACCCTCGAGTACCTCGTGCGCCTGCACGCCGGTGAGCGCGAGATGAAGGCTCCGAACGGCGAGATGATCGCCATCCACACCGACGACATCGACCACTTTGGTAACCGTCGTCTGCGCACCGTGGGCGAGCTCATCCAGAACCAGGTCCGTGTGGGCCTGTCCCGCATGGAGCGCGTCGTCCGCGAGCGCATGACCACCCAGGACGCGGAGTCGATTACCCCGACCTCCCTGATTAACGTCCGCCCGGTCTCCGCCGCCATCCGCGAGTTCTTCGGTACCTCCCAGCTCTCGCAGTTCATGGACCAGAACAACTCCCTGTCCGGCCTGACCCACAAGCGCCGCCTGTCCGCGCTGGGCCCGGGCGGTCTGTCCCGTGAGCGCGCCGGCATCGAGGTGCGAGACGTTCACGCTTCGCACTACGGCCGCATGTGCCCGATTGAGACCCCTGAGGGTCCGAACATTGGTCTGATCGGTTCCCTGGCTTCCTATGCCCGCGTCAACGCTTTCGGCTTCATCGAGACCCCGTACCGCAAGGTTGTGGACGGCAAGGTCACCGACCAGGTGGAGTACCTCACCGCCGATGAAGAGGACCGCTACGCCATCGCGCAGGCCGAGGTTGAGAAGGCTGCCGACGGCACCCTGACCGGCGACCGCATTGAGGTCCGCCTCAAGGACGGCGATATCGGCGTGACCGACGCCGCCGGCGTTGACTACGTTGACGTTTCCCCGCGCCAGATGGTCTCCGTGGCTACCGCCATGATTCCGTTCCTCGAGCACGACGACGCTAACCGTGCCCTCATGGGCGCGAACATGCAGCGCCAGGCCGTGCCGCTGGTTCGCTCCGAGGCCCCGTACGTGGGCACCGGTATGGAGCAGCGCGCTGCCTACGATGCTGGTGACCTCATCATCACCCCGAAGGCGGGCGTGGTGGAGAACGTCACCGCGGACCTCATCACCATCATGGATGACGAGGGCCAGCGCGATACTTACATGCTGCGCAAGTTCGAGCGCACCAACCAGAACACCAACTACAACCAGACCCCGTTGGTCTCCCTGGGTGAGCGCGTCGAGGCAGGCCAGGTGCTTGCCGACGGCCCCGGTACCCACAACGGTGAGATGTCCCTCGGCCGCAACCTGCTGGTTGCCTTCATGCCGTGGGAAGGCCACAACTACGAGGACGCCATCATTCTCAACCAGCGCATCGTGGAGGAGGACATCCTCACCTCGATCCACATCGAGGAGCACGAGATCGATGCTCGCGATACCAAGCTGGGCCCGGAGGAGATCACCCGCGAGATCCCGAACGTCTCCGATGACGTTCTGCGTGACCTCGACGAGCGCGGCATCGTCCGCATCGGCGCCGACGTCCGCGCGGGCGACATCCTCGTTGGCAAGGTCACCCCGAAGGGTGAGACCGAGCTGACCCCGGAGGAGCGCCTCCTGCGCGCCATCTTTGGTGAGAAGGCCCGCGAGGTCCGCGATACCTCCATGAAGGTTCCGCACGGTGAGACCGGTAAGGTCATCGGCGTCTCCCGCTTCTCCCGCGAGGATGACGACGACCTGGCCCCGGGCGTCAACGAAATGATCCGCGTCTACGTGGCTCAGAAGCGCAAGATCCAGGACGGCGATAAGCTCGCCGGCCGCCACGGCAACAAGGGCGTTGTGGGCAAGATCCTCCCGCCGGAGGATATGCCGTTCATGGAGGATGGCACCCCGGTGGACATCATCCTGAACACCCACGGTGTGCCCCGTCGTATGAACATCGGCCAGGTGCTCGAGGTTCACCTCGGCTGGCTGGCACACGCCGGTTGGAAGATCGACACCGAGGATCCGGCCAACGCCGAGCTGCTCAAGACCCTGCCGGAAGAGCTTTACGACGTCCCGCCGGAGTCCCTGACCGCAACCCCGGTCTTCGACGGTGCCACCAACGAGGAGATCTCTCGCCTGTTGGCTTCCTCCAAGCCGAACCGCGATGGTGACGTCATGGTGGATGAGCACGGTAAGGCCCGCCTCTTCGACGGCCGCTCCGGTGAGCCGTACATGTACCCGGTTTCCGTCGGCTACATGTACATGCTCAAGCTGCACCACCTCGTCGACGAGAAGATCCACGCCCGCTCCACCGGCCCGTACTCCATGATTACCCAGCAGCCGCTGGGTGGTAAGGCGCAGTTCGGTGGCCAGCGCTTCGGTGAGATGGAGGTGTGGGCAATGCAGGCATACGGCGCTGCCTACACCCTGCAGGAGCTCCTGACCATCAAGTCCGATGACGTGGTCGGCCGCGTCAAGGTCTACGAGGCCATTGTCAAGGGTGACAACATCCCGGATCCGGGTATTCCGGAGTCCTTCAAGGTCCTCCTCAAGGAGCTGCAGTCCCTCTGCCTGAACGTGGAGGTTCTCTCCACCGACGGCACCCCGATGGAACTGTCTGGCTCCGACGATGATGACATGGACGGCGCTCCGTCCTTGGGCATTAACCTGTCCCGCGACGAGCGCTCCGACGCAGACATCGCCTAGCTTCTTGGTCCGCCGCTTATCAAGGCGGCGGGCATAACGAAACACCACCTACATACAAAGCCATCAACTTCCCCCTGACGGGGGATGAAAGGGAGACATTACGTGTTTGACGTAAATCTCTTCGACGAGCTCCGCATCGGGCTGGCCACGGCCGAGGACATCCGTCGCTGGTCCAAGGGCGAGGTCAAGAAACCCGAGACCATTAACTACCGCACCCTCAAGCCGGAGAAGGACGGCCTCTTCTGTGAGCGCATCTTCGGCCCGACCCGCGACTGGGAGTGCTCCTGCGGTAAGTACAAGCGCGTGCGCTACAAGGGCATCATCTGTGAGCGCTGTGGCGTCGAGGTGACCAAGTCCAAGGTGCGCCGTGAGCGCATGGGCCACATCGAGTTGGCCGCGCCGGTTACCCACATCTGGTACTTCAAGGGCGTTCCTTCCCGCCTGGGCTACCTGCTGGACCTGGCTCCGAAGGACCTCGAGCGCATCATCTACTTCGCTGCCAACATCATCACCTCCGTGGACGAGGAAGCTCGCCACAATGACCAGTCCACTCTGGAAGCAGAGATGCTTCTGGAGAAGAAGGACGTGGAGGACGACGTCGAGGCAGAGATCGCCGAGCGCGCTGCCAAGCTCGAGCAGGATCTGGCCGAGCTGGAGGCCGCCGGCGCTAAGGCCGACGCCCGCCGCAAGGTCCAGAACGCTGCCGACAAGGAAATGCAGCACATCCGCGAGCGCGGTGAGCGCGAGGTTGCTCGCCTCGACGAAATCTGGAACACCTTCATCAAGCTTGCTCCGAAGCAGATGATCATCGATGAGACCATCTACGAAGAGCTCGTTGACCGCTACGAGGATTACTTCACCGGCGGCATGGGTGCTGAGGCCATCCAGACCCTCATCCGCAACTTCGACCTCGAGGCCGAGGCTGAGGTTCTCAAGGAGATCATCAACAACGGCAAGGGCCAGAAGAAGATGCGTGCCCTGAAGCGCCTGAAGGTCGTCGCGGCCTTCCTGCGCTCGGGCAACGACCCGGCCGGCATGGTGCTCGACGCCATCCCGGTGATCCCGCCGGAGCTGCGCCCGATGGTGCAGCTGGACGGTGGCCGCTTCGCCACCTCCGACCTCAACGACCTCTACCGTCGCGTGATCAACCGCAACAACCGCCTCAAGCGCATGATTGACCTCGGTGCCCCCGAGATCATCGTGAACAACGAGAAGCGCATGCTGCAGGAGTCCGTCGACGCCCTCTTCGACAACGGCCGTCGCGGCCGTCCGGTCACCGGTCCGGGCAACCGCCCGCTGAAGTCCCTGTCTGACCTGCTCAAGGGTAAGCAGGGCCGCTTCCGCCAGAACCTGCTGGGTAAGCGCGTGGACTACTCCGGCCGTTCCGTGATTATCGTCGGCCCGCAGCTCAAGCTGCACGAGTGCGGTCTGCCGAAGCTCATGGCTCTGGAGCTGTTCAAGCCCTTCGTCATGAAGCGCCTGGTAGAAAACGACTACGCGCAGAACATCAAGTCCGCCAAGCGCATGGTGGAGCGCCAGCGCCCCGAGGTGTGGGACGTCCTCGAAGAGGCCATTTCCGAGCACCCGGTGATGCTGAACCGTGCACCGACCCTGCACCGCCTGGGTATCCAGGCCTTCGAGCCGAAGCTCGTCGAAGGTAAGGCCATCCAGCTGCACCCGCTGGCTTGTGAGGCTTTCAACGCCGACTTCGACGGTGACCAGATGGCAGTCCACCTGCCGCTGTCCGCTGAGGCACAGGCCGAGGCCCGCGTTCTGATGCTGGCTTCCAACAACATCTTGTCCCCGGCCTCCGGTAAGCCGCTGGCTATGCCGCGTCTGGATATGGTTACCGGCCTGTACTACCTCACCATGGACAAGGGTGAGGACGAGATCGGTGGCGAGGGCCGTTATCGCCCCGCCACGGAGGACCGTCCGGAGCAGGGCGTGTACTCCTCCTACGCGGAGGCCATCATGGCTCGCGACCGCGGCGTTCTGGGCCTGCAGGCCCCGATCAAGGTCCGCATCTCCCACCTGCGCCCGCCGGCAGACATCGAGGCAGAGCACTTCCCGGATGGTTGGCAGAAGGGCCAGGCCTGGCTCGCTGAGACCACCCTGGGCCGCATCATGTTCAACGACCTGCTGCCGTGGAACTACCCGTACCTCGAGGGCGTCATGGTCCGTAAGGGCGGCGCCGGCAACAAGATGCTGCTCGGTGACGTCATTAATGACCTCGCCGCGAAGTACCCGATGATCACCGTTGCCCAGGTCCTGGACAAGATGAAGGACGCTGGCTTCTACTGGGCCACCCGTTCCGGCGTGACCATCACCATGCACGACGTGCTGGTGCTCCCGAACAAGCACGAGGTGCTCGAGTCCTACGAGAAGGAAGCCGAGCGCATCGAGCGCAAGTACTGGGAGCAGGGTGCTCTGACCGAGCGCGAGCGCTACGACCGCCTGGTTGAGCTGTGGAAGGACGCCACGGACACCGTGGGTAACGCCGTCGAGGAGCTGTACCCCGACGACAACCCGATTCCGATGATCGTGAAGTCCGGTGCTGCCGGTAACATGCGTCAGATCTGGACCCTGGCCGGCATGAAGGGCATGGTTGTGAACTCCAAGGGTGACTACATCACCCGTCCGATTAAGACCTCCTTCCGTGAAGGCCTGTCGGTTCTGGAGTACTTCAACAACTCGCACGGTTCCCGTAAGGGCCTGGCGGATACCGCTCTGCGTACCGCTGACTCCGGCTACCTCACCCGTCGTCTCGTGGACGTGGCGCAGGACGTCATCGTCCGCGAGGAGGACTGTGGCACCCGTCAGGGCGTGCGCGTACCGCTCGGCGTCGAGATCGCCGAAGGTTCCTACGACCTGCACGAGCTGTGGGAGACCTCTGCATCCGGCCGCGTCGTGGCTAACGACGTCAAGGACGCCAACGGCGAGGTCATCGCTGAGGCAGGCGCCGACTTGACCGAGGAGCTCAGCCGCAAGATCGTCAACGCTGGCGTTCTGGAGATCAAGGTCCGCTCCGTGCTGACCTGCCAGACCCCGGCCGGTGTTTGCGCGAAGTGCTACGGCAAGTCCATGGCCTCTGGCAAGCTCGTCGATATCGGCGAGGCAGTCGGCATCGTGGCCGCACAGTCCATTGGTGAGCCGGGTACCCAGCTGACCATGCGTACCTTCCACCAGGGTGGTGTCGGTGGCGATATTACCGGCGGTCTGCCGCGTGTTCAGGAGCTCTTCGAGGCCCGTAACCCGAAGAACCGCGCTCCTATCGCTTCCGTTGACGGCACCGTGTCCCTGTCCGATGAGGGCAACTTCTGGACCCTGACCATCACCCCGGATGACGGTTCCGACAACGTGGTCTACGAGAAGCTGTCGAAGCGCCAGGGCCTGGCTCAGGTCCGCCGCCCGATGGAGTCCAACCCGGACGCAATGATTGAGCGCTCGCTTCGCGACGGCGACCATGTCACCACCGGTGACCGCCTCATGCGCGGTGCGGCTGATCCGCACGACGTGCTGGAGGTCCTCGGTCGCCGCGGTGTGGAGAAGCACCTCATCGACGAGGTCCAGGCCGTCTACCGTGCACAGGGTGTGGCCATCCACGACAAGCACATCGAGATCATCATCCGCCAGATGCTGCGTCGCGGTACCGTCATCGACGCTGGTACCACCGACCTGCTGCCGGGCAACCTCATTGACCTCTCTGAGGCCAAGCAGGTTAACGCCGCTCAGGTTGCTGAGGGCGGCCAGCCGGCACAGCTGCGCAGTGAGATCATGGGTATCACCAAGGCCTCCCTGGCTACCGAGTCTTGGCTGTCCGCGGCCTCCTTCCAGGAGACCACGCGTGTGCTTACCGACGCCGCCATCAACAAGCGCTCGGATCAGCTCATTGGTCTGAAGGAGAACGTCATCATCGGTAAGCTGATCCCGGCCGGTACGGGTATTTCCCGCTACCGCAACATCAGCGTGAAGCCGACTGAGGCCGCACGTAACGCTGCGTACTCCATCCCGACCTACGGTGATTCCATCTACGGCGACGATGGCTTCGGTGAGTTCACCGGCGCCTCCGTCCCGCTGGAGGAGGACTACACCTTCTAGTCCTTCGACGCCAAGGGAACCGAAGACCCGCGCCTCCTCACCATTGCATGGCCGTGTGAAGCGCGGGTCTTCCGCTTCTCTGTAGGTGCGGAAGTGCTCAGGGTACGCGCGGTGCGGTTCATTGTTTGATTGTGTTTGTTTGATAATTCCGAAATACACAACGCTATTTCACATAGTCTTGGGTCTCTGCCGAAGCTTTTCCTTTCCTTAAGCTGTAAGAGTGGAGGCTCATGGCACCGGAGTTTTGCCGGTGTGCAGGCACCCCGTCGCGTAGGTCAGAGGACGCGGCGGGGTGCTTTCGTTTTCTGCAGAGAGAGTCCTAATGCGGCTTTGCTCATCAGGTAGAGGCAGATGTGCTCTTGTGGGTGAGGCTTGCTAAGCTAACAATGCTTTTTAAGAGCATCTAGCCAGCGCTTTTGGCAGCTGGTGGCTTTAACTACACATCGTCACGGGTGCTTCCTCGTTGACCGCGATTGTGCCTAGTCCGATTTCACTTCACTTGTGTTCTCCGGGCATTGCATGGGTTGGCTGAGGAGGCTGAGACGCCGCAGTGCAGCGGCGAACCGTCGAACCTGATCCGGATAATGCCGGCGAAAGGGAGGAATAATGAACTCTGTATCTCATGGCGCGTCTGTAAATGGTGGCGCAACTGCGAATGGTGCTGCCCCGCGCAATTTGAACTGGCGCATTGTTGACATCGTGGTGGCTTCGGTGCTGGGCGTGGCGTGCGGATTCGTATTCCTGGCATGGAACACGGTGGGATACGCCTGGTTTGAGGCAATGGATGCGCTCACGCCGGGCCTGGGTGGAATTGCTACCGGCATCTGGTTGATTGGTGGCGTCATCGGTGGGTTGGTTATCCGCAAGCCGGGTGCGGCACTCTACGTGGAGTTGCTGGCGGCCATCGTGTCCGCGGTGTTGGGCTCCCAGTGGGGGCCGAGCACCGTGTACTCCGGTATTGCGCAGGGCATTGGTGTGGAGATTGTCTTGGCTATCTTCCTGTACCGCCGCTTTGGCCTGAGCATTGCGATGCTCGGCGGTATGGCTGCGGGCTGGGGTGCGTTTGTGCTGGAGCTGTTTACCTCCGGAAACCTGGGCAAGACCCTGCAGTTCAACATCATTTACCTAGTGACGCTGAGCATCTCCGGGGCTGTGTTGGCGGGAGCCGTGGGCTATTTCGTGGTTCAGGCACTTGCAAAGACCGGTGCGCTGGACCGCTTCGCGGTTGGGCGCGAGCAGCACAGGGCTTAGACGAGTGTTGGTTTAAGTGTTGGTTTAGTTGATGGCTGATCTGGGTAGTACTGGGGCCACGAAGCTTGTGGCCCGTGGCTATGGCTGGACGCACGCGGGGAGGCGTGCGCCGGCGCTGGCGGATATTGACTTGGTTGTATCACCGGGGGAGAAGGTGCTGCTGTGCGGTGATTCCGGGTCCGGGAAGTCCACGTTGCTGGCGGCCATTGCGGGTGTGCTGGGCGGGGATGATGAAGGCACACGCGTAGGCGAGATCCTTCTGGAGGATGCCTCCGGCCACGTCGAGCCACCCGGGCGCACGATTCCGGTGGGGCTGGTCCTGCAGGACCCGGACTCGCAGGTGATTGCCGCGCGTGTGGGGGATGATGTGGCCTTTGGCTGTGAGAACCTGGCTTTTCCGCGCTCGGAGATTTGGCAGCGGGTGTCTGCGGCGCTATCGATGGTGGGTCCTGATGTTGACTTGTCGTTCCCCACGGAGCGTCTCTCCGGAGGGCAGAAGCAGCGCCTAGCTTTAGCTGGTGTTATTGCGATGGGGGCGGGCATGGTGCTGCTCGATGAACCCACTGCGAACCTCGACCCAGAAGGCGCGCTGGAAGTCATCGAGGCGGTGTCCACCATGGTGGAGCGCACCGGCGCGACTCTCATCGTGGTCGAGCATCAACACGCGGCGTGGGAAGGGGTACTCGACCGCGCGATTGAGCTCAAGGACGGGCGCATCGTCGCTGACGGTCCGGTGGATAGCGTTGTCGCTCAGCGTTCGGTGATCGGCCTGCCGCAGGCGCGGGGGGACGGGGAGACGTCGCCAAGCAGCGCTGGGGGAGTGCCGGAATCGGCGGCGCTGTGGAGCACCGACTTGGTCACCCGCTTCGGGCCGCCGCGCAGCTACGCGTTGCCGCGGGGGAAATCCACGGTGATTACCGGGCCGAATGGTGCGGGCAAGACCACGTGGCTGATGACGGTGGCGGGGCTGCTTCCGGCAGTGTCCGGAGAGATTGGTGTGACAGAGTACGTGCGGCGGGGGCTTAAGGGCTCGCCGTTGACGTGGAAGTCACGGGAGTTGGCGGACCGCATTGGGTTTGTCTTCCAGAACCCCGAGCACCAGTTCGTTGCCCGCACGGTGGCGGAGGAGCTGCGCGTGGCACCGCGGGTCATGCGCCGCGAGGTGCCAGAGAAGCGGATTGATCAGCTCGTGGAGTCGCTGCGCCTGGGGCATGTGCTCAACGCCAACCCGTTTACGCTGTCCGGAGGGGAGAAGCGCAGGCTGTCCGTGGCCACGGCGTTGGTCACGGCGCCGGAGGTGCTGCTCCTTGATGAGCCCACCTTCGGTCAAGACCCCCACACCTTCACTGAGTTGGTGGGGTTGCTGCGGCGCATGGCGGATGAGGGGACGACGATTGCGTCGGTGACCCACGACCCGCTGTTCATTTCCGCGTTGGGGGACCACCGAGTGGAGGTGAGCCGTGGCTAGTACAGATCTTTTGCGCGGGATGAATCCGCTAACGCGCATCTTCCTGATGTTCGTGTGGGTTACGCCCTTGTTGCTCTCCGTGGATTGGGTCTCCGCGGCCGTGTCCTTGGGAATGACGTTGCTCTTCGCGCCGCTGTGTGGGGTGTCGTGGACGCGGTTGTTTAAGGCAGGGTGGTTCCTGTTTCTTATTGCGCCGCTGTCGGGAATCTCGATGCTGCTCTATGGCGAGCCCGGCGGGCGGGAGTACTTCAGCTGGTGGCTGATGACGGTCACGGATAACTCGCTGGAGCTGGCCCTCGCCATCACCCTGCGCGTTCTGGCGGTGGCGCTGCCCATGGTGGTGTTGGCGCGGGATATTGACCCGACGGAGCTTGGCGACGCCCTCTCCCAGATCCTCAAGCTGCCCTCCCGGTTTGTCATCGGGGCGGTGGCCGGGGTGCGCATGATGACGCTGTTCAAATCCGACTGGCAGTACCTCGCCATGGCGCGGCGCGCGCGTGGGCTGAGCGACGAAGGCCGCATCAAGCACCTCATCACCATGTCCTTCGGGTTGTTGGTGTTAGCCCTGCGCCGCGGAGGCAAGTTGGCCACGGCGATGGAGGCGCGCGGGTTTGGCCGCACCCCGCCGGGCGGTGGCCAGCGCACGTGGGCGCGGCCCTCCCGCCTAGTCGCGCGGGACTGGCTAGCCATGGTGGTGGGAGCCGGCCTCGCGGCGCTACCGGTGGTAGTTTCGGTTCTCAGTGGGTCCTGGAGATTCTTCGGACTCTAGGACGAACTCTCGCAACGCTGCACGCTAGACGTACCCAGAAGTGGTGAAAGAACACATGCAGGACACGGACCGCACGGACCATCGGGAAGGCGGTAAGGACACTGCCCAAACTCACGCCGCGGAGATGGACAGACTCTTAAACGATGTGCTGTCGCTCGCCGCAGCGCGCAAGCGCCCGATGCGCCCGGTCACCGTGCTTATCGACGGCCCCTCCGGCGCCGGCAAGACCTGGACCGCTGCGGCCCTGGCGGAGCGTACCGGGTGGCGGGTAGTCCACCTGGACGAGTTCTACCCCGGCTGGCACGGGTTGGAAGAAGGCTCCGCCATGGTGGCGGAGCAAGTGCTGCGGGAGAATAACCCGGGGTACTGGCGCTGGGATTGGGAGGCCAACGCGCCAAAAGATTGGGCCAGCGTGGATGAGCGCGATGACTTGATCGTCGAGGGCGTGGGTTCAGTCACTGGGGCCACCGTGGACGTCGCCAAGCAGCGCGGCTGCGTGGTAACCGTGCACATCGACGGCCCACGCGAGAAGCGCCGCGAGCGCGCCCTCGAGCGTGACCCCGGTTATGAAGAGTGGTTCGAAACGTGGGAGCGGCAGGAAAAAGAGCACTTTGCCGAGCGCGCAGTAGACGCGGACCTGACCTGGGAGTGGCGCTAGTACGCGCCGGTTACTGAGGCAACTGGGGGGAGCCACAGGCCGGATTTGGGCAGATCAGCGCGCTGGTGGTAGTCTGTTCAAGGTTTCATCTTTATGGATGAAAAGTCTGATCGACATCTCAGCCGGTATCTGGTTGAGGAGCGTTCTGGACATGCGGTAGGGCCCCGGAGAAGAGCCCCTATTTTTGCATGTTTGGGCGAGTCAAGCGGTCAGTTCAAGCCGAAGTCATAGAGAAAGACTAGATTTATGCCAACTATTCAGCAGCTGGTCCGCAAGGGCCGCCACGACAAGAAGGCCAAGGTTGCTACGGCCGCCCTGAAGGGCTCCCCGCAGCGCCGTGGCGTGTGCACCCGCGTGTACACCACCACCCCGAAGAAGCCGAACTCGGCTCTGCGTAAGGTTGCCCGTGTGCGCCTGACCTCCGGTATCGAGGTTTCCGCCTACATTCCGGGCGAGGGCCACAACCTGCAGGAGCACTCCATGGTGCTCGTCCGCGGTGGTCGTGTGAAGGACCTCCCGGGTGTTCGCTACAAGATTATCCGCGGCGCACTGGATACCCAGGGCGTGAAGGACCGTAAGCAGGCTCGTTCCCGCTACGGCGCAAAGAAGGGACAGTAATCAACAATGCGTAAGAATGCTGCACCGAAGCGTCCTGTAGTTAAGGACCCGGTTTACAACTCCGAGCAGGTCACCATGCTCGTCAACAAGATCCTCCAGGACGGCAAGAAGTCCACCGCTGAGCGCATCGTCTACGGTGCTCTCGAGGCTTGCCGCGAGAAGACCGGCACCGATCCGGTCGGCACCCTGGAGAAGGCCCTGGGCAACATCCGCCCGGACCTCGAGGTTCGCTCCCGCCGTGTCGGTGGCGCTACCTACCAGGTCCCGGTTGAGGTTAAGCCGGCCCGTTCCAACACCCTGGCTCTGCGTTGGCTGGTGACCTTCACCCGCCAGCGTCGTGAGAACACCATGATCGAGCGCCTCGCAAACGAGATCCTCGATGCATCCAACGGCCTGGGCGCTTCCGTTAAGCGTCGTGAGGATACTCACAAGATGGCTGAGGCCAACCGCGCCTTCGCCCACTACCGCTGGTAATACCTGCGGTATAACCCGCCACACGGCATTATGGCTCGAACAGCGATATCATCGTTTACCTGCGCTGACAGTGCGTGCACGCGCTCCCTTCGGCGGAGCAGCGCACGCTAGTCGGTGCGGAATCTAAACCTTAATAGCGTTGTTCGGGCCATTTTTTATGGCGTAGGGCTTAAAGCCCTGCGACCTCACGCTGACGCGAAAGCCTGGACGTGGCAAAATAGACCAAGACCTATCCATGAAGACGTCATTTTATGTGAGTCGGTCACAAGCTGGCTCGGGCGTCGACGACAATTAAGTTGGGGTATTTACTGTGGCACAACAAGTGCTTAAGGACCTGAACAAGGTCCGCAACATCGGCATCATGGCTCACATCGATGCTGGTAAGACCACTACGACTGAGCGTATTCTCTTCTACACCGGCATCAACCGTAAGGTCGGCGAGACCCACGACGGTGCTTCCACCACCGACTGGATGGAGCAGGAGAAGGAGCGCGGCATCACCATTACGTCCGCCGCCGTTACCTGTTTCTGGAAGAACAACCAGATCAACATCATCGACACCCCGGGCCACGTTGACTTCACCGTTGAGGTTGAGCGCTCCCTGCGTGTTCTCGATGGTGCTGTTGCCGTCTTCGACGGTAAGGAAGGCGTCGAGCCGCAGTCCGAGCAGGTGTGGCGTCAGGCCGCTAAGTACGACGTTCCGCGTATCTGCTTCGTCAACAAGATGGACAAGATGGGTGCGGACTTCTACTTCACCGTCCAGACCATCATCGACCGCCTCGGCGCTAAGCCGTTGGTTCTGCAGCTGCCGATCGGCGCTGAGGATGACTTCGACGGCGTCGTCGACCTCATCGACATGCAGGCCGTGACCTGGCGCGGCAAGGTCGAGACCGGCGCTGAGCCCACCATCGAGGAGATCCCGGCCGACCTGCAGGAGAAGGCCGAGGAGTACCGCGAGAAGCTGCTCGAGGCCGTTGCTGAGTCCGACGAGGCCCTCATGGAGAAGTACTTCGGTGGCGAGGAGCTGACCAAGGAAGAAATCCAGACCGCCATCCGCAAGATGACCGTCGCCTCTGAGATTTACCCGGTCCTGTGTGGTACCGCTTACCGCAACAAGGGCATCCAGCCGCTTCTCGACGCCGTCGTGGCATACCTCCCGAACCCGCTCGACGTCGGTGAGATCACCGGCCACGCTGTGGGCAACGAGGATGAGGTCATCACCCGTAAGCCGTCCGTGGAATCCCCGTTCTCCGCACTGGCCTTCAAGATTGCTGCTCACCCGTTCTTCGGTCAGCTGACCTTCACCCGCGTGTACTCCGGCCAGGTTCTGCCGGGCACCGAGGTTATGAACTCCACCAAGGGCAAGAAGGAGCGCATCGGCAAGCTGTTCCAGATGCACGCCAACAAGGAGAACCCGGTGGAGCAGGCGGATGCCGGCAACATCTACGCCGTCATTGGTCTGAAGGAAACCACCACCGGTGACACCCTGTGTGACAAGGACAACCAGATCATCCTGGAGTCCATGGACTTCCCGGACCCGGTTATCAAGGTCTCCATCGAGCCGAAGACCAAGGCCGACCAGGAGAAGCTGGGTACCGCTATTCAGAAGCTGGCTGCCGAGGACCCGACCTTCACCGTCGAGCTCGACGAAGAGACCGGCCAGACCGTTATCGGCGGTATGGGCGAGCTCCACCTCGACGTCCTGGTGGACCGCATGAAGCGCGAGTTCAAGGTTGAGGCAAACATCGGTAACCCGCAGGTTGCCTACCGCGAGACCATCCGCAAGAAGGTCGAGTCCCTGGACTACACCCACAAGAAGCAGACTGGTGGTTCCGGTCAGTTCGCAAAGGTCATCGTCACCATCGAGCCGTACAACCCGGATCCGGAAGAGCTGGAAGAGGGCGAGTCCGCAACCTACAAGTTCGAGAACGCCGTCACCGGTGGCCGCGTTCCGAAGGAGTACATCCCGTCCGTCGACGCTGGTATCCAGGACGCTATGCAGTACGGCTTCGTCGCTGGCTTCCCGCTGGTGAACATCAAGGCCACCCTCGAGGACGGCGCTTACCACGACGTCGACTCCTCTGAGATGGCCTTCAAGCTGGCCGGTTCTCAGGTCCTCAAGGAAGCCGTCGCCAAGGCAAAGCCGGTTCTGCTCGAGCCGATCATGGCCGTTGAGGTCGTCACCCCGGAGGAGTACATGGGCACCGTCAACGGTGACATCTCCTCCCGCCGCGGCCAGGTCTTCGCTATGGAGGACCGCTCCGGCGCCAAGGTGGTTAAGGCTAAGGTGCCGCTGTCCGAGATGTTCGGCTACATCGGCGACCTGCGTTCTTCCACCGCAGGCCGTGCAAACTTCACCATGGTCTTCGATTCCTACGCTGAGGTTCCGTCCTCCGTGGCACAGGCCATCATCGAGGAGCGCACCGGCGCCAAGGCCTAAGGTTTAAGGGGGGTCCGATGGACTCCCTGCCTTGTGGGGCTGGTAGTCTTCGCCAGTAGGCACCAGCCCCAGCGCTGGGGAGGTAGCGGTCCGCTGAGTGCGTAAACATTTTGCGCGTTGAGCCGGCCGTTACCCTCCCAGGATCCTTTAAATTGATTCTTGTCGAGGGTCAACGTCCGCACCTGATGGGCGGGGTTACCTCCTATTTGGGCAGTTTGAAAAAACTGCGGCATAAATCTAGGATCGTGTAACTGGCACGTAAGAAAGCGTCATTAGCGCTTATGAGCTTCGGCTCGAAGTGCCAATGGCAATACAAACCACGTGGCTGCGAAATACGTAGCCGCCATAGAGTCCAGGAGGACAAACAGTGGCAAAGGAGAAGTTCGAGCGTACGAAGCCGCATGTGAACATCGGCACCATCGGACACGTCGACCACGGCAAGACCACCACCACCGCAGCGATCACCAAGGTTCTGGCTGACGCTTACCCGGAGGAGAACACCGCTTTCGCCTTCGACATGATCGACAAGGCTCCTGAGGAGAAGGAGCGCGGTATTACCATCAACATCTCCCACGTTGAGTACTCCACCCCGAAGCGCCACTACGCACACGTGGACGCCCCGGGCCACGCCGACTACATCAAGAACATGATTACCGGCGCTGCTCAGATGGACGGTGCCATCCTGGTTGTTGCTGCAACCGATGGCCCGATGCCGCAGACCCGTGAGCACGTGCTCCTCGCTCGCCAGGTTGGCGTTCCGTACATCCTCGTTGCACTGAACAAGTGCGACATGGTTGACGATGAGGAAATCATCGAGCTCGTCGAGATGGAGATCCGCGAGCTGCTCGCCGAGCAGGACTACGACGAGGAAGCTCCGATCGTTCACATCTCCGCTCTCAAGGCTCTCGAGGGTGACGAGAAGTGGGCACAGTCCATCGTTGACCTGATGCAGGCTTGCGATGACTCCATCCCGGATCCGGAGCGCGAGCTGGACAAGCCGTTCCTGATGCCGATCGAGGACATCTTCACCATTACCGGCCGCGGTACCGTTGTTACCGGCCGTGTTGAGCGTGGTTCCCTGAACGTCAACGAGGACGTTGAGATCATCGGTATCCGCGACAAGGCTACCTCCACCACCGTTACCGGTATCGAGATGTTCCGCAAGATGATGGACTACACCGAGGCTGGCGACAACTGTGGTCTGCTTCTGCGTGGTACCAAGCGTGAGGACGTCGAGCGTGGCCAGGTTGTCATCAAGCCGGGCGCTTACACCCCGCACACCAAGTTCGAGGGTTCCGTCTACGTCCTGAAGAAGGAAGAGGGCGGCCGCCACACCCCGTTCATGGACAACTACCGTCCGCAGTTCTACTTCCGCACCACCGACGTTACCGGCGTCATCAAGCTGCCTGAGGGCACCGAGATGGTTATGCCGGGCGACAACGTTGAGATGTCTGTAGAGCTCATCCAGCCGGTCGCTATGGACGAGGGCCTGCGCTTCGCTATCCGCGAGGGCTCCCGCACCGTCGGCGCTGGCCGCGTTACCAAGATCCTCGACTAATTCTCGCTAGGGCCTAAGGCCCTTCCTGATTAGCAGGTCTGAAAGCCGCTCAATCCCTGTTGGGGTTGGGCGGCTTTGGTGATCGCGGGCCTACTAGGCTTAAGAATCATGTTTGACCCAACCCGCATTGACCGCACCCTCGCCGCCTTGCGCGCTGCGTGGGAAGGTCAGCCGGATCTTCCCCTGGGAACCCTGTTCGGCATGCTGGCGGCAGAAGGGTACGGCTGGGGCGTGCCTGACGACGACCTCACGGCCCGCTTGGAGTCCATGGCCGCCGTCCACCCACCGCTTGTGCCTCTCGACGCCAACCTCGTCGCCGAAGGCCTCTGGCTCGTCATCACGCCATCTCACCGGGTGACGTTGGCTCCTCAGGTGCCCACCGCATCCACCTCGACGCAGCCGTCCACCGCACCAGCCCCGACTCAACACCGGGCGAACATCGAGCTCACTTCTCCGTCCGATTGCGTGGCGGTTGTACGCCCCGTGTCTAAGGATGGCCAGCTCGGGCAGCCGGTGGCTTGGCGAGTTTCTGCGCTGCGGCCTGTCGGTCCCGGCCGGCCGCTCGTCATAGCCGATGCCGAGGGCTTTGAGCACCGGTTCGGTGTTGTCGAGTCCGTCACCCGCCTGCGCGAGGACCATCGAGCCCTGTCAGGCCTCAAGCGCCGAAGCGTGGGGGACCGCGTGTGGTTCATCCGTACCGACGCGGAAACAATCCTCCTCGACCACGGCCTGCACATCATCGAGCGTAAGAATCGAGAGCTCGTCCGCACCGACTTCTCCTGGCACCGCATCGAGGAGGGCGAAGTCGGAAAGCCTCTCCGTGTCCACCTTTCACGCGGAACCATGCACACGTTCGGCGCCATAAATGAACTCATCCTCGCGGAGTCTGAGCCGTGGAGCTCCTCCGAGTAGTCCGCGTGCGTTGCTGTCGTTTCGTGGCCCGCGACTAGCGATCACCGATGTGTCCGTCAACCTTCATCCGGTTGGCGGGTTTCGTTCTTTAAGGGCTTAACTCCCGGCGGGAAGCGCGTGAATCATGCTCAAGGATCGCCGATATGCCCGCGTGCCTTGATGTGGTCCGCGGGCGGCAGTGTTGTCACTGGTGGTTAGCTGTTTCCTT
>NZ_KV802439.1:0-219 GCF_001810695.1 Corynebacterium sp. HMSC065D07 | reverse complement strand
CACGTAGTCGTCATCGGTGGCCCACAGCATTTCTAAGCGTTGCTTTTGCCGCTCGGTGAGATAGTTCGTCCTGGTCAACAGCGTGCGCCGGTGCTTGTACAGTGGGTCATCTTTGCGTCCGCGGCGTCCGGTGGTCTCACGTTGGAGTCTTTGTCGGCAACTGGTGAGCTTGTCGGCTGCCAGATGCACCACATGGAAAGGGTCCATGACTTTGTCCGC
>NZ_KV802438.1:0-6669 GCF_001810695.1 Corynebacterium sp. HMSC065D07 | reverse complement strand
TTCCTTCAAGCGGAACTGCCAACAACGTAATGGGGGAGAAGGGTGCCCCCGCAAACAACGCCGATCTCGGTGCCCGCGTTAATCGCGTCCCGAACTGATTTTCCACCCGCGTGCTGCTTTGCGTTGCTGCCAGAAGTGACGGTAGATACCGGGGACATCGGAAAGCTCAGAATGCGTGCCCAGCTGGCTGACTTGCCCGTGTTCATCCAAGACTACGATTTGATCAGCAGATTTGATTGTATCCAGCTTATGGGCGATGACAATAAAAGTAGATTGCTCCCGTAGCTCGTCCATCGCAGCAAGAATGTTTGCCTCATTTTCTGCATCGAGCGCGGAGGTAGCCTCATCAAAGAGTACAATCGGCGCTTGCTTGAGAAGCGCGCGAGCTACAGATACGCGCTGGCGTTCACCACCGGATAGAAGCCGACCGCCTTCACCAACAGGAGTATGCCACCCTAGGCGGTTGGCAATAGAAGTCACGCCTGAAAGATCAGCTGCGCGGAAGACTTCCTCATCGGAGGCGTCGGGACGACCAACGCGGATATTAGCGATTAACGAGTCGTCGAAGAGGTAGACATCCTGAAAAACCATGGACAGTCTGGACATTAACTGTTCGGTTCCAAGCTCGCGGATATCTACGCCGTCAACCATCACCGCCCCGGAATCTACATCCCAGAATCGCGAAATAAGGCGCGCAATTGTGGTCTTTCCGGAGCCAGAAGGACCGACAATGGCGGTAACGGTGCCTGGTCGAGCATGGAAAGCGATATCTACCAATACTGGTTTATCGCCGTATCCAAACGTGACATTACGCAGCTCTACACTTCCCGAACCATCGCCTGGGCGCGGAGTAGTGGGTTCCGGTAGGGAAGGGGCATCGGTGATGAGCTCAGTTTCTGTGAGCGCGATACGGCCGGCATCTAAACCGACGAAAGAAGAACCCAGCTGCTCAAGCGTGCGGGTAAACCTCAAGCTGATTCCGATGATCGCAATTGTTTCTAGTGGCGATAGGGCGCCTTCAACGGCAAGATCCGCGGAGACCATAATGAGAGCCACAATGAAGATCTGCACTACTATGCCGTTGAGTAGCAAAGCTAATGTGGATACCCATAGCTCGCGTATTCGTGCTTTATGGTCGATTTCTAGCGCTTGCTCTAGTGGCGCAAAAACTTGTGATTGTCCTGCCGCGCGCAGGGCTGGTTGACGGTTAGCAAATTCTACGATGCGCTGGGAGAGCTCTTTACTCGGCCCCAGTGCGCGGTTCGATGCTTTCTCACGAATCCATGCAGCCAACTGCATCACCACGAGCGCCAATGGTGCGATGATAAGAAGGACCAAGCCCAGCTTCGGGTTCCAGAAACACGCTCCTACTAACAAGGTGACAAGTGCCGCGCTATCGCGGTATATCGTTCCTTGAATATGCGCAATGGTCTCGGCCGCCACCATAAAGCGATCTGAAACGAGGCGAGATAGGCCGCCGGTATTAGCCGGTACGAACCAGCCGAGCGGTAGCGTTGCTAATTTATCGCCCACAGTCGTGTGCGCGGCTCGGATGAAATCCAAGGCCGTGTGGTAAGAGGCC
This sequence comes from Corynebacterium sp. HMSC065D07, assembly GCF_001810695.1. Classification (NCBI taxonomy): domain Bacteria; kingdom Bacillati; phylum Actinomycetota; class Actinomycetes; order Mycobacteriales; family Corynebacteriaceae; genus Corynebacterium; species Corynebacterium sp. HMSC065D07. Next base: position 5,087 of record NZ_KV802438.1, on the reverse strand, counting down.
ATGGTTGCGAAAAATCGTAGCGCAAAAGCTACGAGCGCAATTGCCAAAAGCGTCCACATCCATGGTGCGATCGTCGTATCCCCATCGAGTGCCTTTGTAAGTGGCACGAGCGTGAGAACGGCGAGGCCATCAAGCACGCCAACGATAAGCGATAGACAAGCATACCTTTTATTGAGCTTATGGCCTACAGGACTTTGCAGCTTTTTGACACTGCGAGTGAGTAGCGGATCACGAAGACGCGAACTAACAGGCGTAGTGGCATTAGACATGAGAATTATCCTTCATAGGCTTGAGGCAGATTATTTGGTCTGCTCCTTGGATGGACTCCGGCTTGTGGGCGATGACTAAGACGGTCTTGCCTCTGACGAGTGTGGCTAGAGCTGCTTGAATTTCTGCTTCGCAGTCAGGATCAGTTGCCGCAGTAGCTTCATCCAGGATCAAGATTGGGGCATTGGTAATGATTGCCCGGGCAATAGAAATGCGTTGCTGTTGTCCACCGGATAAAGAGGTGTCCTCACCAACAACGGTGTCGAGCCCAGCCGGTAAAGCGCGAATATCAGCAGCTATGTGCGCAGCCTCTGCGGCTTGCCAGATCTCTTCATCGCGGGCTTCTGGGCGTGCAAGGCGAATGTTTTCCCGAATACTCATACGCAGTAAGTGAGGATCTTGTAAGACGAAAGCCACAGTGCGGTACAAACTGTCGAAAGTGAGATCACGGATATCCACGTTGTTGATAGTGATTGTGCCCGAATCTGGATCCTGGAAACGCGCCAACATCGTTGCTGCTGTGGATTTGCCAGACCCGGAGGGGCCAATCAATGCCGTGACAGTGCCTGCATTTAGTTGCGCAGAAAAGTCTTGGAGGACTGGTGTGTCTGGGGCGTAGCTAAAGCTGACCTTATGGAACTCCACCTCCATGTCTTGACTATTGGCGTCGAGGCTCTTTTGGCCTTCTTTCACATGGGAAATTGTCATGACTTCATCAAGGCGCAACGCCGCATTGCCAGCGAGCTGGTAAGACCACATCATTTGGCCGACGGTTTGAATCGTGCCCGGGAGCACCAGCGCAATTAACGTTGTTGCGATGACTTCAGCGACCGTGACATAGCCACCAGCTATCAGCAGGGAACCGACTCCTAGATTGATAAGGATGAGGACAGGAACCGCCACCACAGACTCTGAGATTGCGGAAACACGCAGAAGCGGACGTACCCACTCGTAATAGAATTCCGCGAATTTTTGGGCAGCTTCGCGATATCGAGCGTGGGCTTTGCCAACGGTGCCGAAAGCCTTGACGACGGAAATACCTTCGGAGAACTCCACCGCAGTCGCAGAGACCTCACCCAGATAATTATCCATTTCCGCAGTTTTTGTGCCCATATCTTTCATTGAATATGCTTGGATTGCTAGGAAAATGGGCACAGTGGCAATAGAAAGTAGACCAAGGCGCCAATCCAAGATAAAGGCATAAACCAGAAGCGCGAGGGGCGTAAAGATCGCGGCGACCTTCTCTACAGGAGCATGGGCTGTCAGGGTGTGCAGAGTTAACGTATCGTCCTCGACGGCTTTGCGGACTTTGCCGGAATTAGTCTGGCTAAACCACGAGAGTGGTGCTTTCGCAATAGCGGTAATAATTCGGCGCCGGTTAATCCCCACCAACTTTGCATCAGCGAAGTGGGTGATTGCAAGGGCAAGGAAATAGAAGAATAGCTGGCCCAAAAATGCAGCAAGTAGCCATTTCACAATGGACGCGACGTCATCAGTATTGCCGTCGATTAGAGCATTTCCCAGTGCCACCAACGCGACGTAGGGTGCTACGGCGAGTACCGAGGATATAAGCGCGAGAAACTGTGCGAAGTAGATGGTTGTTTGCACTGGGGCCAGTAGTTTTTTTAGAGCGACCTGGCCGGCTTTTAGTTTTGCGCGAGCCTCTTCTTCCGGTGACGCACCGTGTGATTCTGGTGCGTGGGTTCTGCTTGATTCTGTGGAACTTTGTTTTAGTTCAGACATTTCTTTCTCAATTCTTGTTGATGTCAGTCATATCGATGATTCTGGTGACTGATTCTTGGATGAATTCGTGGTCATGGGTGATGACGATGACCACTGCTCCGCTTGCTGCAAGAGATCGAAGTAGCGCAGAGATGGATTGCAGTTGGCGCCAGCCCACGCCAGAGGTAGGTTCATCGAAGATGTAGATCGCTGCTTGCTCGGCTTGGGCTGAAGCTATGGCTAAGCGTTGCCGTTGCCCACCGGACAGAGACTGCGGATGCCGTTGGGCCATTCCTGCCAGATCGAGGCGATGGAGAATCTCATTGACATCGATGTGGTCCCGCTTCTTCTTTGCCAGTCCGAGCGTGACTTCTTCTTCGGTGGTGGCTGCGAATAATTGGCGGCCAACATCTTGCATCACCATGTACGCGGCACGTCTGCGGGCAGCCGCTCCTACTCGTTTGCTGTTCAAACGGAGACTACCGCCGCGTTTGGGAGAAGCAAGACCACAAATGATCCTGGCGAGGGTGGTTTTTCCAGCGCCGTTGGGCCCGATTAAGGCGGTGACTTCGCCGCTGGGGAAAAATGCGTGGTCAATGTTTAATACCTCATGTGCGCCATAAGAAAAACAGATGTTGCTTAGCTCGAGTCCGCTCCGCTGGGGATCGGCGTTTTCGAGCGTGGGTGGTACCGGCACGCTCGCGGGCAGGGGAACATGGTGTAAGCTGCGTAGCCCCAATTGTTTGCGTTCGGGTTCGTCTAAGGCATAAAACTCCTGAGCGCGGAAACTCCGCGTTATTTTTCCCTGAGTCAAGTAAATAACTTGGTCAGCGATATCTTTTAAGAAAAAGAGACGGTGATCAGCGATAATGATCGTTGTGCCTAATTCCTTCAAGCGGTGTAGCACGCGTGCAAGAATATCGATGCTTTCCATAGAGAGATTGGACGTGGGTTCATCGAGAAGCACGAGACTGCCCGGGGACACAAGCGCGCATGCGCATGCCACGGTTTGTAACTGCCCACCGGATAATTCTTTGAATCGCCGGCCCCGAAGATCGTTAATGCCTAGTAGCTCGACCGCTGATTGAATCCTCGACTCAATTTCTTTGGGATCTACACCAAGGTTTTCTAGCCCGAAGGCCAATTCTGCATTGACGCTTTCAGTGAAAAATTGTGTCCTTGGATTCTGGAATACTGAGGCGCTGAACTCGATGGCTCGGGACAGCGGTTCTTCCGCAGGGGTAAAAGCCTGGTCATCCTTTATAATAGTGATGGTGCCTAGTAGCTCTCCTGGATTGAAATGGGGGATGAGTCCGTTGATCAACTTGAGTACCGTGGACTTTCCCGATCCGGAATCACCGGTAATCAGTAGACACTGTCCTGGAGAGACAGAAAAAGACACATCAGATACACCTTGAATACCTGGCCGAGCTCCCAATGGATATGTAAAAGAAACGTTGTGGGCGTCTACACTGGTTGCGATACTGCGTTCGTTCATAAGTGGACCTCCGTGGGAAGCCAGACAGAGGCAACAACGAGGCCCAACCCAGCTAGTGCAGTTGCATCGACAAGCTTGAAGGAAAGATCGGCGGTGGTGGTTGGGCGTGCGGGTCCTCCCAATCCCCGGACAAGAGCAGAGGCAGCGAGCTCATCACCAGCGCGGACGACGGCACCTAATAAGGGGATGATCAACATCGCGGACGATTGTGTGGGCTGTGTGATCCAGCTTTTTACTCCAGGCTGGAGACCCCGAAGGACCATGGCATCGCGGATGGCTTTGGCTTCTGCCACGATGATCGGCAAAACGCGCAGGAATACCGCCGGTGGAATGGTGGCCCAGCCTGGTAAACGCAGGTCCCGCAGTGCTGAGGTCAACGTGGATGGTGTGAGAGTGAGCAAGCCGAATGTGCCGATGGACATGCTGATGACAAAACGGCTTAGCCACGAAAAAATTGCCGCTGAAAAAGCGAAAAATGTGGAGCCAGGAAGCTGTAATAGGCCCCAGTACCCTAGATAGGATAATGCAAAAGCGAACAGGCAAATAAGACCATAGTGTGGCTTTACTGTAGCTAGTGCGATGGAGCTGAAAGCGATAGAAATCAGCAGTGTCGGTAGGTGGCCGTGGCTGAGAGCTACCGCATTGATTACTAGAACAGAAAGCAGCACGGTCCGTGGATCGATCGAAGATCGATGAAGCACGCCCTGTTTTGGCAGGCTCACAGGAGACCAGCGCTTTCAAAGTGTTTGCGGCTGACGCGAACTCCGACCTTTCCTCCGATAAAGCCGACGATGAGCGCACAAATGGCCAGTACTCCAATGGTCCATGGCTGGAAGATATCCGACATGGCATCGGCATATTCTTGACCCATTTGGTCTGCGATATCGACGTAGTAGGAGTCCGTATCCAGAATTAGCGGGATAAAAGGCATAGAAATCCAGACACAGAAGACGCTGTAGGCAATAGGGAAGGATTTGGCAATACTGAGGTGGCTTTTTGTAATAATCAAATCCGCGATAAACCCTAGAATTATGCTTCCCAGCAGGGTCCAGAAGTAGTGTCCGGTGAGCATGAATGCTAGTCCGTTAATACCACCGACGAGGGTGAAAGCACCCATTTTGGGCGTGCGGGCGGCATAAAGCGCTAGCACGATTCCGTTTGCGATTGCCGCGATGAACCATCCAATAAACATGAATTGTGGTCCTGCGAATCCAATCATTCCGCTTACAAAGGTGATTACAAAGTAAAGTGCAGCAAAGATGCCAGCGTTGATGAGATCTCTGGTGTTTAAACGTGCCGTCGACCCACTGGATGAGCTTGCACTCCGTGCGGGCGTAGAGGACTGTTGGGTCATAGTAAACCTCGATTTATGAACAGCAGGAAAGGTAAGGCTTACCTAAGTTAGGTAATACTGTTTATAAAACATTTCAAGTTTTGATCTGAAGATTCACCCTTAATGGGGGTGAATGCAGATAAGTAGACATCAAACCAGACCACGACTACCGACTAAGTACCGACAAAATCGGCACCAACGGCAAGACAACCCTGCGATGGGGAGGCAAACTACTGAGGTTACCCTCGTTTAGTGGACACCCTATTT
>NZ_KV802437.1:0-221 GCF_001810695.1 Corynebacterium sp. HMSC065D07 | reverse complement strand
AAATATCACTGTCGCTTGCGTCCACTACACAGTATCTGACACAACACCAGCAACCAGACGTTGCCCTAACTGTTTGTCGGTGGCCTATAGCAGCAGGGAAACGCCCGGACCCATTCCGAACCCGGAAGCTAAGCCTGCTAACGCTGATGGTACTGCAACCGGGAGGTTGTGGGAGAGTAAGAAACCGCCGACACCAAACAACAAACAACAACTCAATACAA
>NZ_KV802436.1:0-244 GCF_001810695.1 Corynebacterium sp. HMSC065D07 | reverse complement strand
CCTTCCGGCAGTGACCAGGCAGCCACCAAGCTTAAAGCGGTGGTGTTGATATCAGCCTGCAGGCTGGGCATAGCAGCAACCCAGGTGTTGTAGATAGCGCGGCGGGCTGCCGCGCGGGCTATAGCGTGTGGATTATTCGGATTCGTTGTTGAGAAGAAGAAAGAAGAGGAGGTTGAAGGGTGCGTGGCGGTGGTAGTCATGAATGTCTCCCCCGAGAAACATGAGTTAGAAGAAATGTTCTAAC
>NZ_KV802435.1:0-44811 GCF_001810695.1 Corynebacterium sp. HMSC065D07 | reverse complement strand
GGACTCCGCGTCCAAAAAGTCCCTAGACATCACACACTTAGCGCAGCGCAATGCAGCGCAGAGGAGCCTAAAGCCTCGAGGCTGCGTTCCTAAATACCGAGACCGAAATACATCGCAAGGCCGCGCAGCCCTTCCGGTCCCGCGCTACTCGTCGAGGACAATGCCTCACCTGTTTCTTGGGCCACCCGGACTGGATTTCCTGGCTCCCGGTTGGGGCGGCGCGGCACCCAACCCTGGTGTGGCAGGCGCGCTAGCTCATCCGCATGTGGCATGCGCGCATAATTTGAGAAAGTAACTGTCCGGCCACCCCGATTAGCCTGGGTGATCCCCTGGTAAATGCCCACAACGCCCGGCTGCCCTGGGACGGACACTGCTCCACCGCTATCCCCAGGCGCCAGCGACACATCGGCCGCATAGTTCATGCCCGGAAAGACACCCGGCCCCTTCACCGCGGTGCCACACTGACGCGACGCGGCCTGTCCGTCGAAGCACACCGTTGAGCCTTCACCAGGCACCGGTGCCATGCCATCCCCGGTGAGCGGGTTGCCTGCCGAATAGGTTCCGCCGGCGAATTGAATATAGGCCAAGTCATGCCCCGCTGCCCCCGAGGGCGTGAACCAACGCAACGTTCCTAGGTGCTGGCCTGCTTCGTTATACACTTGTTCGCCATTTAAGCCACAGTGCGCCGAGGTCCACGCCCGATTAGCCTCGACGTAACCAACAGTGCACAACGCGCCATCAGAAGCCGCGATCTTTTGTCCTTGCCGAACCGGCACCCCCTCAGCAGCGGTCGCGGGGGCGGCGAGAGCAAAGGCCAGCGAGCATGCGCCAGCCATGAATACAAAGCCTGGTAAGACACGGGAAAAGCGAAGTTGCGGAGACCTTTTCATCATCACCCCACTCTAGCCTGGGCTAGGCCAATTCTCCCTTCACGCCCCCCGTTCAGCTCCGGCGATACCCCCACCCCCCGCTATTGAAAGTGTATTGGAAACGCGCTTTACTAACATTGACAGCTACTGAAAATGTAGTGAAAATCCCCGACCTCCAGGAGGAGCCATGACCCACACCATCCACGACGAGCACACCCACGTCCACGGCGAAGGCTGCGGCCACGTCGCCTTCCCGCACGGCGATCACACCGACTACGTACACGACGGCCACATTCATCGCGAGCATGAAGGCCACTGGGACGAGTGCGAGGCATCCGAGCACACCGTTCACGATGCCCACGAACACGAGCACGGCGAGGGTTGCGGGCACGTCGCTATTCCCCATGGCGACCACGTGGACTACCTGCATGATGGTCACCGCCACGCGGCACATGACGGCCACTGGGATTGCCACTAAGAGCTACCCCGATTCTGTGTATTGAGCTGCCCAATCTGAGTGCACGTCACTGTGATTGGGCAGCTTTCCCCGTTTTCCCCAGCGCATCGCCACACATCTCGTTAGGGTGGGCTTTATGACTTCCACGCGCGCCCACCGTCCCATCGCAGCTTTTGCAGCCATAATCACCGCCGGTGTTCTAACAGTCGGATGCTCCACGTCATCCGAGATGGCAGCGCCGTCGAGGACGGAAACGGCATCGGGTGAGCCAACGTTTGAAAACACTTACCCGGCATTTCAGCCGCTTAACGATGACGCTGAGCTTCACGTTCCGAACACTGTCGACGAGGCAGCCCCCGACGGCCCTGAACCAACCTTGCCGGACAACGCAAGCGATCAGCCTGTGGACCAGGCTCAACAACCTGACACACAGGCCCAGAGTGCACAAGGAGCCCAAGCCGCCCAACCGGCAGCAGGCCAACGCCAAACCTCTCAAACGGCACAAACGGCCACGTATAACAGCCTTTCTGAACAACTCCCCGAGGGCGACGCCAACGGCGCATCAGTCAACGTTTACGGCACGCCCGCCACTGTGTGCCAGATGGGCGACGGCTACAACATCGCTTTCGTCATGGCCGGTGCGAACACCAGTTGCGATTTCGCCCGTTCCACTGCAGGCCGTTTGATGACCTTGGCACCAAGCTCTAAAGATGACCTCCGGTCCTTCATCCCCGGACAGGTCACCGTCAACAGCCCCATTACCCAACAGAACTACTCGCTAACATGCCGAACCGATGAACACGAGGTCATTCGCTGCACCGGCGGCAATAACGCCGAGGTCCTCATCGTCTAGTCTTTAGCCCAAAGCGAAAAGGTGGCGAGCATCATGCTCGCCACCTTTTATTTTTGTACCCCGTACGGGATTTGAACCCGTGTTACCGGCGTGAGAGGCCGGCGTCCTAGGCCGCTAGACGAACGGGGCTCGTTTAGCTGTCCGTTGCGGACTTGCTAAACACTATAGGATCGGCGAAAGAATGCACAAATCGGCAGCTAGTATGGCTTTTTACACAAAGAAAATCCCGAACCTCGTTGCCGCTTTCGACTGCGATGAAATCATTGACTCTCAGGGCCCGGGTGCGGATCGAATCAGTGGTTATTCCGCTGGCGTGCCGTTGGCAGCTGGGGCCGGAGCACTCGTTAGTCATCGCTAGAGGTTCGGGAGGACACGTGCGCTAACAGCATGTGGTGCAAGGCTCCTACTTCGCTCGAATGTTGGCTTTAAGAAGTTGTGGATTATGGCGATGCCGCCTCGTATTATCTGCTAGAGTCGCGTCGGCGATAGTGATGATTATCAGCTTCCGCCATCCGCTCTCCTTTCTGTCGGGAATGCCTTATACCTGCAGTGTATGACCGCCAAAGGCATAGCGGAAGGGATTAGACCAATTGGCCACTGGTATACCCCCTGGTAACTTTCTCAAGTCCGCTTGCACTTGGACTTTTAACCCTCCGGTAAGGGGCACAACCACACCACTCCTTGATTACAACAGCCCTCACCCCCTTACTTGCACTTAATGCAAGTGATACACTTGCATTAGATGCAAACAAAGGAGTCAGGCCATGAACGATGAACTCAAGATCATTCAAGACGCCCAACAGCGGACCGCCTGGACACAAAGCTGGTGGGCGGTGGCACTTGTAGCGCTCGGTATCGGTAGCAGTCTTGCGCTATCCAAGGTGTCCTGGTGGTACACACTCGCAATCCTGATACCGACGTTCATTCTCGGTTTCCTCCTCAAGGACAAAATCGCGAACCCTTTTGTTCGCCCCAACCCCAACAAGGGGCCGAGGAACGATCGCGCGACATGGTCACGAGTAGTCCTCCCCCTCGCCATGATCATGTCTACTACACCGACCCCCAACACGTGGCCGTGGATGATCTCCTGCGGGGTCATAGTTACTGGCTCGACAGCCTGGATGCTTTACGAGAACAGTAACTCCGCCGTAAAGGGCATCAATGTCTAGGAAAGCATCTCACCAGCCCCCTGAGCTAGACCCAGTCATCCACCCCATCAATCGGCTCAAGATCTGCGCCACACTCTTCTCCGCCGGCGCCACCGAAGGACGGCAGATGAAGTACGGTCAACTCGCCGAGCTTACGGAACTCCCCGCCGATACGCTCTCCAAGCAACTAAAGCACCTCGAAGACCACAGCTACGTAAGCCGCACGCGGGAGTACGGCTCTACGCGCGCCAAGGACACCGTGTGGGTCACGCTCACCGAAACCGGCGCAGACGCCTACACACGGCACGTTCTAGCCCTCAAAGCAATGACAGAAGGCCTATAAGCCTCCAGACCAATAAGTCGGGCTAGGATTATGGCCGATGAAAGAAAAAGAGTGGCAAGCGCGTTATGCTTGCCACTCTTTAAGTGGTACCCCGTACGGGATTTGAACCCGTGTTACCGGCGTGAGAGGCCGGCGTCCTAGGCCGCTAGACGAACGGGGCATAGAACCGTGACCGCTGACTGCAAAGTGCCGCTGCACTTTGCGCAGTTATCACTGCTGGCCTACCAGGACTCGAACCTAGAATGACGGTACCAGAAACCGTTGTGTTGCCAATTACACCATAGGCCACTATCGCGTTGAGCTTGCTTGGGGCTTAACCCCTCGCTGCTCGCTGCAACGGTTTATTACTATATCCAGCACCACCGATACACACAAATCGCCAGGCCAGATAGCATTTTCGGGGCATTAAGAACGATTCTTAATGCCCCGAAATTACAGGCCTGTGAGACTACTCAGCACTCCACGGCGTCACGGCCAAAGCTGCCTTAAGGCGAGCCAGCGTGGACTCCTTGCCCAGCAGCTCCATGGACTCGAACAGCGGCGGGGAAACCTGCTGTCCCGAGACCGCGACGCGCAGGGCGCCGTAGGCCTTGCGGGGCTTGAGACCGAGGTCGTCGATAAGCGCGCCAGAGAGAACCTTTTCAACCTCTTCGGTCTTCCACTCCCCGAGCTCCTCCAACTTCGCAATGGAGACCTCGAGAGGCTGAACAGCCTCCTCCTTGAGGTTCTTCTTGGCCGCCTTGGCGTCGAGCTCCAGCTCAGCGTCCGGCGTGGTCAGGAAGGACATCAGCCCGTAAGCGTCAGACAGCGTCTTAATGCGGGTCTGCACCAGGTCGGCGGCGAAGGCGAACTTGTCTTCCGGGTAATCCGCAGGGAAGTCGGTGTACTCGGTGAGGTAATCCCGCAGGCGCTGGGCAAAGTCAGCCGGCTCAAGCAAACGAATGTGGTCGGCGTTGATGGCTTCCAACTTCTTCTGGTCGAAACGGGCGGGGTTGCCCAGGACGTCGTGCACATCGAAGTTGGCAATGAGCTCATCGACGGAGAAGATGTCCTTGTCCGCGGAAAGGGACCAGCCCAGCAGGGACAGGTAGTTGAGCATGCCCTCCGGGATGATGCCCGCATCGCGGTGGTTGAACAGGTTGGACTGCGGATCGCGCTTGGACAGCTTCTTGTTGCCCTCACCCATCACGAACGGCAGGTGGCCGAACTCCGGGGTCTGCTTGGCAATGCCCAATTCAATGAGCGCCTCGTAGAGGGCGAGCTGGCGCGGAGTGGAAGACAGCAGGTCTTCGCCGCGCAACACGTGTGTAACCCCCATGAGCGCGTCATCGACAGGGTTAACCAACGTGTAGAGCGGTGCGCCATTGGAGCGGGCCACCACATAATCCGGCTGGGTCGCCGACTTAAAAGTCAGCTCTCCACGCACCAAGTCATTCCAAGTCCAGTCCTTGTCCGGCATGCGAAGGCGCCACACCGGCTTGCGACCTTCCGCCTCGAAGGCATCGATCTGCTCCTGGGTGAGGTCGCGGTCAAAGTTGTCGTAGCCAAGCTGCGGGTCGCGGCCGGCTGCCTTGTGGCGCGCCTGCACTTCTTCATTGGTGGAATAAGCCGGGTAGACATAGCCGCCGTCCTTGAGTTTCTGCAGGACATCGGCATAAATATCTATGCGCTGCGACTGACGGTACGGCTCGTCCGGACCACCCACATTGACGCCTTCATCCCAGCCCAAGCCGAGCCAGTTCAGCGAATCAATGATGGCCTGGAAGGACTCCTCGGAGTCACGAGCGGCATCGGTGTCCTCGATGCGGAAGATGAGCTTGCCGCCGGTGTGGCGGGCATAGGCCCAGTTGAACAGCGCCGTGCGGACCATGCCCACGTGGGGCGTTCCTGTGGGCGACGGGCAAAAACGTACGCGGACGTCGGAAGTTGTTTCAGTCATGTCAACCATCGTAGTTCAGCACTGAGTTGCTGTACCGCCCGCCCCACTTGGGGGTAATTGAACCCGGTTTCCACTAAGCGTGAACTGGGTTTTCGATCCAGACTAAACGGAATTGATTTCCATTCCCTATAGTGAAATTCTCTCGACAGAACTGAAGAAAGGTTCCACACTGTGGCTCGAACTCGCTCCGTGGCGCTGCTTACCTGCGCCACACTTCTCTTCTCCCCCGCTACCGCTGTAGCCGGCCCTGACGACGGCAAACACGTGGCCACTCAAACGCACATCGATTCCCCCAAAGCATTCTGGGAAGACGATTCTCTTAACCTCAAGAGCCATTCAGCCGAGTCCGACCACGACCTCGCCGACACCGTCACGTGGGTAGGCAAAGGCTGGGACCAAAACGGCACAAACCAATACCAGTTCACCGTACCGGAGGACCCTGCGCTCTCCTTCCTGGGGAAGCCGGGCGAAACCTACTACATGGCCCCTGCCAGCGTGCAGGGCAGCCTGGACCCGGTATGGATGGGCTTTGGCGCCGACACTGAGCTGCCTGTCGACAGCTTCCGCGATAACATCGCCTCCCTCGACCTGTTAAGCGTCGATGGACCGGGCGAAGTAGAGATGTTTGGCTACTACCCCGGCCCTGGAGGGCTTCAACGATTCTTTGGCACGTCGGAGGGCGCACCTCACTCCGCGTGGCTGACTAGTGGCACGCATACCCACAATTTCACTGTCTTTTCCAAACCCGGGCGCTACCAGCTCACCTACCAAACCACCGCGCGAAACAAAGACGGCGAGTTCATTTCCTCCAAGCCGACAACCACGTCCATTCAGGTCGGAGGGCAGCGCCCGTCAGACCACAGCACTCCCTCCCTCAAGGAGCGCTTCGAGCAGGCATCCGCGGGGGATGCTAGCCAGAAGGACTATCGCTTGCGCATCGCCCCTGCCAAGTCCCGTGACAAAGATGGAGATGAGCGGCTTTCCTCCATCGACTTCACTGGGGGCAGTAACGGCACGCTCACGCTGCTTATCGACGGCTACTTCCTCACCGACCTGCCGGTTACCGACGGGAAAGCCCACTTTGACGAGTTCCTAGGCCCAGAATCCTCCGAGATTCAGGCGGTGTACACCCCAGAAGATGGCAGCCCGCGGTGGGTATCCGAGCAGCTCAAGTACTCCGAGGGTGCAGAAGTAGCCACCACATCGAAGACGTCCGCGGAGTCCTGGACCGAGACTACAAACCCCCGTCAACTCTTCTCCGGAGAAGAGGTTTCGCTATCTGACACGGGACTGTCCGCGCGCGCCGTTCCGGAGGGCGAAGACGCCACCCGCATCATCCTGGAGGCAGCCGATACAAACCTGGAAGGCTACGTGCACGGTGGCTTCTTTAGTAAGGGAAGCTCGCTTCCGGACATCGATTTCGACGGCACTATCACCCGCGGCCGCGCGGAATTTGTCGTCGGTGCCGATGCAAACTTCAACGGCAATACCGTGCGCCTCGATATTCTTCCGCACCCAAGCATCACGCAAGACTCCGGCAGCATCACGCTGACCGACAATTTCGCTTTCGGAAAAACGTACGAGCGCGTGGGCAAACTCGGCGCTGGGGCTCAGGCTCCTGCGCCAGCCCCAGATAACACTCCTCAGCCCGAACCCGGCGACAACACCGGTGTCTGCGCCGACAAGGCAGTGCTCGACCACGGACACGTCGATATTTCGGTATCCCGTGACGGCGATAAGTTTCTCACCCGCCTCAAGGATGAAACGGCCATCGTGGATAAGAAGACCGTCGAGCGCCCGCTTGACGACGTCGTCCTCGCAGTACACGACAACGCCCTGCGCTCCCGCCCCGCCGCGCTCAACGGCAAGGAATTCGACTACCTGGGCAAGGAGAAATTCTTCCTCCTCCCCCAAACCCAAGAGCAGAGCATCATCTGGCCGGGATATAACACCCAAGCTCTCAACTACAAGGACTATAAAGACGGCAAGGTCATGCTCAATATTAAGCCCGTCGAGAAGCCTGAAGGCGCAGAAATTGGGCTCTTCACTACTGAAGGATTAGGCAAAGGTTTTACCCCGCTGATCAACTCAGCGGAGGGGGACTTGTCCATCGAGACCACTTTTGCCTCGCATACCCACAGCAATTGGGTCTTTACCAAGCCGGGTATCTACAAACTCGAAGTCAGCTACACGGCCACCACCGCCGATGGCAAAGAAATTTCCTCCGAACCCCAGGTGCTCACCGTCGCGGCCGGAGACGCCGCAATCAAGGACTGCGCAAGCTCCAAGGGAGGAAGCGAAGGCGAAGGCACCGACACACCCGGCGGCAAGAAGCCAGGAAACACGAAGCCCAGTGGAGATAAGGGGACGACGTCCTCTAAGCCCAAGCTCGACAGCCTGTGGGGATTAGTGCTTCCGGTCGTCGTGGCCCTCATTTTCCAACGCCTTTTCAATTTCTACAACGACCACAGAGCCCAGATCGAGGCCCGCTTCAACGGTCTACTTCACCGCTAGAAAGGACACTTCGATTGCATTCCGCACCGCTGAAAACATTCAATGCCGCCGTGTGCGCCATCGCCGTGACACTTCTCGTGTCCGTCTTTGGCTTTCCAGCGACTGCCCGCGCCGAAAGCGAGGTTATAGATTCTGGGCACGTGGATGCCTTCTATGTCTCCGCGCCGGATGGTCAGCTGACGCTGTCGATGAAGGAAGACGTAACTGGTAGTGGCGTCATCAGGCCCGGTAACGATGTCACCCTCAAGGTGGCTGAGGAGGCATGGAGCGAGGCGACCGAGCGCATCGATGGCATCGGCACACCGACGTACTACCTCCCCCAGACCCAGGACAGCTCACTCCTGTGGCCGGGTTGGGATACGCAAGCGGCCCAATCTGCTGGATATAAGGACGTGAACTTCGAATTTGTTGAGGTCACCGGGCCCGGCGACATTTTCATCTTCGAAACCGCAGGCTTTGGTGATATTCAACCGGTCACGGACGCCGGCGAGCTCGACTTGGTGTCCGGTGACGTCATCAATCAGGCTTACCCGGCGCACCGCCACGTCAATTGGGCGTTTAGCGAACCTGGTACGTACACCATGACTGTTCAGGCTGAATCCAACGGCGACACGAGTAATCAGGTCACCTATACCTGGGACGTCGGCGACGGCGAAGCCGCTCCCCAGGATTCCGGGGACGAGGAATCCAGCGTCGATGATGGCACTGACGGTGCCGACGATGACCACGGGGCTGCGCAAGGCGCCGCCTCCCCTGAGCAATCTGCTTCCTCCAACTCCGGCTCACGCTCTCACGCTGGAAGCACCGGAGCCGGAAGCCCTGGAGGCGCTGCCCGCGGTTCGGCCCCCGCTGCCGGTGCCAAAAACACCAAACAACAGGCCCACAACAAGGAGCGTAAAGACCGCACAGCTCGCGGGGAAAGGAAGGAGCGCAAGCCTTCTCACCGATCCGCCGAAACCGCGGACGGGGAGAATGTGGACACGGTGGCTGCGGCCGGCTACTACGACAGTGGGCAAAACCTGTTGCCGTGGGGCATCGGCATCCTCGGCCTGGGAATGCTTGTGCTGGGCCTGGCGCTAGCGCGCCTCGCGCTGCTGAAGGGCCGCGACTGATGCCTCGGAAAGTACGCACTCGGATGGCGTGCACCGCGATTCTTTCCGCCATCTCTCTCGGCGCCTCAGCGCTGAGTGGCTGCGCGAGCACTGCCAGCGGAGACGATGCAAAGGTGAAGGTGGTGGCGACGACACCGATACTGGGGGACGTCGCCAAGCATGTGGCCGGACATGACGCCACGGTGACGACCCTGATCCCCGCGGGAAAGGATCCCCATACCTTTGAACCGAGCCTGCGCTCGGTGCGGGACATCGCAAACGCAGACGTACTGCTGTCCAACGGGTTTCTTCTCGAGCCACAGAATCTGCTGAAGTCCATGAAGGAGTCGTCGGATGTGCCCGTCACCGAAGTGGCGGATCAGGCCTCCACGCGTGGAGCGAAGCTGGTCCCGCTGGTGGAGAACATCGCGCTCGACGCCGTGTGGCTGGGGTTGCGCGTGCGCAACGCGCCCCCGGGGACCTCAAGCGTCGACCTGCGCCTGATCGACGCAGAAGGCCCGGGCGATGCCGCCGCCTACGTGGTCTCTACATTCGGTACGCCAGAGGTCCTTTTTAACACCGCCGATGGGATAGATCCGCGCGAGGATTCCACGACGCTGCCAGCCAACGCCCACACGCACGTGTCCTGGGCTTTTAGCAGGCCCGGTATCTACAGGATGAGTTTTGGTGCTAACGACGGCTCCCCTCAGGAGTTCACAGTGGCCGTGGGCGTAAGCGCACCTGAGGGGATGCGCGAGCTCGATGCGGGTCACGTGGATATCACCGCTGACATGGCTACAGGAAAACTCGACTTGGAGGACCAAGGCGAGCGTTTTGATCCGAAGACCACGGTGTTGCGCGTCCCTAACTCCGCGCTGCAGGAGATCCCGCCGGATCCCTCCTACCGTTTCTTAGGCCGTCCAGGCGATGAAACCTATCTCCTGCCGCAGGCGGTGTTAGGAAAGCACATTCACGGTGAGGTGGACCCGCACCTGTGGCATAACGCCGCTAACGTTGTCAGTTTTACCGAGGTCATCGCTGAACAGCTTGCCCAGGCGGACCCCTCGCACGGCGCGGATTACCGCGCCCGCGCACAGGACTACATCACGCAGTTGCGGGAAACCGATGCCGAAGTAAGACGGCTCATCTCCTCCATCCCGGAGCGCAACCGCCACCTGGTTACGCCGCATCACGGTTATGCCTACTTGGAGCAAGGCTACGGCATTGATATTGCGGGCTTCGTTACTCCGAACCCGGCCATCGAGCCCTCGCCGCGCGATGTCATCGCTCTGCGCCGCACCTTGGAGAACCTCCAGCTTCCCGCCGTATTCGTAGAACCAACGCAACAAGCCAGCGCGGATGTCATCCGGGAAGCCGCCGATTCCCTCGGGGTGGCTGTATGCCCGATTTACGGCGACACGCTTGATGACGCCGTTCCGACGTATCTCGACCTCTTGCGCTTCAACGCGCACTCACTCAACCGCTGTCTCAGCAACACAACAAAGGAATCTCATGTCTAAACTCACCATCCGAACCGTCACTATGCCGCTTGCGGCAACGCTTACCGCCGCGGCCTTGGCTTTCGCACCGGCAGCTGCCTTCGCCGGAGATCTCGCCCAGGTGGTCAGCTCTAACGAAGAGGTAGCCGCGCCTGGAACGGCTGCCACCATCGATCACGGCCACGTCGACCTAGGGCTCCTGCTCTCCGAAGGCCAAGCTGAGTTCCTCGCTCGCGATGATTCGGCTGAAACACCCGTGTGGCGCCAGCCCGAGGATGTGGTCTTCCAGGTGGGTGACAACGCCCTGTTGACTCTGCCGGAGGACAAGGCATTCTCCTTCGTTGGCGCAGAACCTGGCTCGCAGGTGTGGGTCGTACCGCAAACGGAGCAGGCTGACGTTCCGTGGTTGGGCTGGAATACCCAAGCTCCCTCATTGGCAGACAACGTTGAGCGAGGAGTGACAATGGAGTTCCTCGGGCACCAAGGCCCGGGTGAGTTCTCCCTCTTCCTGCAAAACGGCGGCTTCGAAGAACCTCAGCTGCTGTGGTCTACAGCAACCGGGGACTCAGAAGGCTTCTGGGTGGACTTGGGCACTCATACCCACGCCAATTGGGTGTTCACCGAGCCCGGCATTCACCAGATCCGGGTCCGCATGAGCGGCGAGGGCGCAGGAGAAAGCGCCGGAAAAGAGGTAGCTGCCGAAGCCACCTTGACCTTCGCTGTGGGCGATGACGCCGACGTTGCGCAAGCACAGGCCGTGGAATGGGACCCCAATGCCGAGTCCTCCGCCACGTCCGGCTCTATGTCGGCGTCGGTGCCCACGTGGATCTGGGCGCTCGCGGGCGTAGGCGTCCTCGTGCTCATCGGTGCCATCATCGCCGTCGTGCGCGCGAAGGGTGGGCGGCGTGGCTAATCCCTTCATTACGGTAAACGATCTGTCCGTATCGCTGTCCGGCCGCCGCGTCATCGACGGGGCAAGCTTTTCTGTTAACCCTGGCGAGTTTATCGGGCTCCTCGGTCCGAACGGCGCTGGCAAAACCACGCTCATGCGCGCTGTCTTAGGCCTCGTGCCCTTTACCGGGACCATCGACGTGACCACCTCGCTTGGCTATGTCCCGCAGCGCCACGACGTAGAGTGGGACTTCCCCATCAGCGTGGCCAAGGCGGTGCTGAGTGGGCGCACTGGACTAGTGGGGTGGTTCCGGCGCCCAGGGCGCTCCGATAAGGAGGCCGCGCGGCGGGCCATCGAGCTGACCAACCTGGAAGAATTCGCACGGCGTCCTATAGCCCAGCTTTCCGGCGGGCAACGCCAGCGCGTCCTCATCGCCCGCGCCTTAGCTTGCGAACCAGAGGTGCTGCTTCTCGACGAACCTTTCACCGGCCTCGACGCCCCCAATACCGAGGAGCTCTTGCTTCTTTTTGACAAGCTCACTACAGATGGCACCAGCGTTGTCATGTCCACGCACAACCTCTCAGAGGCCGCACATTCCTGCTCACGGCTTGTGCTCTTCAACCGGGGCATCATCGCTGACGGCCCAGCGGAAACCCTGCGCTTAACCCCACAGCCTTGGAGCACCACCTTCGGAGTCTCAGCCTCCTCGCCCCTGCTCTCCGCGATTGGGGTGGCGGCATGATCGACATCTCGCTAGTTGAGTTCTTCCAAGACCTCACCAACCCGCACTTGGACTTCCTCGCCCGCGCAGTAGGGATCTCCCTCCTCGCCGCAATCGTGTGCGGCGTGGTGGGGTGCTACGTCGTGCTACGTGGAATGGCCTTCATCGGCGATGCAGTGTCCCACGCAGTGTTCCCGGGACTGGCCATCGCCTTCGCACTTCACGGGTCAGTACTGCTGGGCGGCGCCGTGGCGGGTTGCGCGGTGGCCGTGCTCATCGCGTGCTTCTCCCAGCGGCGAACTGTGCGCGAAGATTCCGTCATCGGCATCTTCTTTGCCGCTTCCTTTGCGCTCGGCATGGTGATCATCTCACGCGTGGAGGGTTACACGGCTTCGCTCACCAGCTTTCTTTTCGGCTCGCTGACGGGCGTCTCCCACGCAGATCTCTACACCGCGTTCACCGTCTCGGTGCTTATCGTGGCCACAGTATTGCTCCTCGGCCCCCAGCTCACAGCCACCTGCATGGACAAAGAGACTGCCCGTGCCATGGGGCTTCCCGTCTTTGTCCTAGACATCGTGCTTTACCTTTGCGTCACGGGCGCGGTGGTTATCTCCGTGGGAACCATCGGCAACGTCCTCGTCCTGGCCCTCCTCATCACCCCAGCCGCGACCGCCAGGCTGCTTTGTGACTCGCTGGGGTCAATGATGGTCGCCTCCGCGGTGATCGGTTCGCTGGGCAGTTTCTTCGGAATCTACCTCGCATGGGCCATCGATCTTCCCGCCGGCGCAACCATCGTTCTGCTGCTCACCGCCTTCTTCCTTGTGGCGTGGGCACTCTCCCCTCTACTGCATTCCCGCCGCGACGCGGCATCCACCTCGCAATCACACACCTCGAAGGAGACCTTGTCCGCATGAACTCTTTTCATATGACACGTATGAGCTTCCGCCCGCTTACCCTGACCGCTGTCGCTGCACTAGCTCTCAGCACACCGCCGTTGGTGGCCGCTGCACCGCCAGCCCTCGCCGAAGAGCACGCGAGCGAGGCCTCCTGCGATGCCGACTCCCTGCACGCCTTTACCCGTGGACACCAAGACCTAGCATTGGTCGGAGATTCCGGAAACCTCTCCTTCTTGGCCCGCGATGACGAGTCAGGCAAGGACTACACCTCCGGCGAGTTTTACGTGGAGGTGGGCAGCAACGCCGCCTTTGAAGAATCCGCAGGCAACGACATCCCATCGAAAGGCTGGCAGATTCCCCAAACCCAGAACCCGGATATCCCGTGGGTTGGATTCAACACCAGCTACCTCGACGAGGCTGCGGCAGCCGACGCCACCCTTTCCTTAACGCTGCACGCCGCGCCGGACGGCGGGCGCATGGTGGGTTTCCAGAACTCTGTGGGTGCTGAACCCACCGTGCTCTTTGATTCAGATAACCCGGATATCACTTGGGACTACCCCGATCACTTCCACAGCCACACCGGGATAATCTTCACCGAACCGGGAGCATACGCCGCTACCTTCACGTTCACGCTCAACGATGGCTCCGAGCACTCCATCGACGTACCGTTCTTGGTCGGCGACGCCGATGCCTCCGACATCTGCGAATTGGAGTGGGACTCCAGCGAAGGCGACAATGCTGGCTCGGGCAGCCCGAAGAACCGGCCGCAGCAACTGGCCAAGGACATCAATGACACCTCCAAGTCCATCGCACAGTTGGATAAGACTATGGACAAAACACTCAAGGAGGCAGATACCCTCCTCAACGGTGGAAAGCCCTCCGAAACAAGTCGGGCTCAGGATTCGCGGCACTCCACGCGTCCGAGTGCACGCAGTAAAGCACAACCGGGAACATCACCAACGTCTAAAGAGCCCAGTACTGAACGCCCAGCTGATGGCCAGCGCTCAGTGTCGCAGTCCCAGAACTCGGCACAGAACGGTGTAGCCCACACAGCGCAAGGACAGAGAGATTCGGCACACCGTGGGGCGTCGCAAAGCACTGCTTCCTCAGGAGAAAAAGGCTCCACGCGCAACACCGCTGCCAACCGGGAACGCGGCGCAAAGCAGGAAGCACAGCAACAGCACTCTGCGTCCGACTCCAACGAAGACTATGCTGACGCCGAAAACATCCAGGCCATGAGCTATGGAGCCCCGATGGTCGGCTTCTGGGCGGGTTTTCTCGCAGGCATGGGCTCCTTGGCCCTGCTACTTGGTATCGGGCTGTTTGTTGCCGTGCAGTTCTTCCGCCCGCGCAATCGCGACTAGCACCTCGATACCGGTCATATCACAAAAGCAAGGGATCTGGTTTCGGCGCTAGCAGCGGAAGGAACTAGAGTTATTCCTTATGTGTGAAAACAGACCCTCTACCGCCCCCGACTTCCTCCTGTCCCGCGCGACGGGGTCTGTGCGTACCCAAGGTTCAACCACCACCTTTAGCGCTGTCGATGATGCAGTGTCCGCACTACGTGCCGGCAGCGCGCCCATGGTCGTCGGCGCACTTCCCTTTCACAAGGGTGATCCAGCTGCGCTCACCGTGCCGCGCAGCATCATTCGTGAGGACGGGCCTCTTGAGCCCCATGCCTACTACCGCAGCGGCAAGCTCAATGCGCGCGTGACCGGTTTTGATCCGGAGCCGGAAGAGCACCTGCGCCGCATTGAGGCCGCCATCGCTACGATCGAAGCCTCCAAACTGGACAAGGTGGTTCTTGCTCGCGCCGTTGACATTGAGTTCAATGCTCCGGTGGATCCGCTCCTCGTGGCCGCGCGATTGATCGATCTATCCTCGCACCGCGACGGCTTCATCGCCGACCTCTCGCCGGCGGGGCGCCCGGGATCTATGCTCGTGGGCTCCTCCCCGGAAGTGTTGATTAAGAAGCAAGGCTCAACGGTTACGGCCTTCCCCCTAGCTGGCTCGGCGCCCCGCCAGGCCGATAAGGCACGCGATATCAAGGCCGGTCAAGACCTCCAAAACTCAGGCAAGGATCTGCGCGAGCATGCCTTCGTCGTGGACCACATCCGCCGGATCTTGCAGCCGCTGTGCAGTACTCTCGACGCCCCCACCACCCCGCAGCTGACCTCCACGAACGAGATGTGGCATCTGGGGACCCCGATTGCGGGAACACTGAAGGATTCGAATTTCACGGCACTCGAACTGGCCGAGCTGGTCTACCCCACCCCCGCTATCTGCGGTACCCCCACGGAAGCCGCGCAAGCGCTGATCGAAACCGCCGAAGCCGACCGCGGCTTCTACGCCGGTGCAGTGGGCTGGTGCGATGACTCCGGCGATGGCGAGTACATGGTGGCCATCCGCTGCGCCGAAGTAGCCGGCGATGGACTCTCCGCCCGCGCGTGGGCGGGCGGCGGAATCGTCGTGGATTCCGACCCGACGGCCGAGCTTCAGGAAACCACGGCGAAGTTGCGCACCATTCTCAAAGCACTCGGCCTCTAGAGCGGCCTTTAGGCCCGCTCAATCGGGTTGGTCAGGCTGCCCACGCCGGGGATCTCAATTTCGATGGTATCGCCCGGCACCATCGGCGCCGTACCAGCCGGGGAACCTGTGGTGATGACATCACCCGGCAGCAGCGTGTAAGACTGCGAGATCTCCGCGATGATGCCGCCCATCTTCACGATCATCTGGTCGGTGTTAGAATCCTGCTTTTGCTCGCGCTTGCCATCGTGGGTCAGGTAAGCGTTGATCTTCTGGTCATCAAGGTCGATGCAGTCCAGGTCCGTCTCAATCCACGGGCCCAGCGGGCAGAAGGTGTCAATACCCTTCGCACGTGCCCACTGGCCATCCTGGAACTGCAGGTCGCGCGAAGAGACATCGTTGCAAATGGTGTAGCCAACGACGTGATCGCGCCACTTCTCCGGATCAATGTTCTTCGAGACCTTAGAGATCACGACCGCGAGCTCTCCCTCGAACTCCACGTTGGTGGCGAACTCTGGGATCTTGATGGGGGCACCGGGGCCGATGACCGCGGTGGAGGGCTTAATAAAGATCGTCGGCGGGAGGTGCTCCGCGGATTCCTTGAAGACCTCAGCCACGTGGTCGGCGTAGTTGCGGCCAAGCGCCACGACCTTGGTGGGCAGGGTCGGCGCCAGCAAGCGCACCTCACTCAGCGGCCACTCGCGGCCAGTTGGCTCCGGCGGGGTAAACGGGGTGCCGGAGATTTCCTTGGCCACCAGCTGGTCAAGCGGGGCGTCGGCGGGGCCATCAATGATGGCGAAACAAATACCTTCGGTGTGAGCAATTCGTCCTAAACGCATGACGGCCATACTACTCGCAAGGGTTTTTCACTCGCGTTCAGGGGCTAGATGTAAAGCTTGCAAAGGATGCGATGATAACGCAGGCGTCCAACCTGTGGAACAGAGCCCGCTCGGCCGCCTAGCGCTTGGCGACGTCCCCCAAGGTCACCGCCCGCGTGCTCCCCCGCTGTGCCAGATATAGCTCAGCGCAGGCCAAAGCATCACTCAGCGCGTTGTGATTGCCATAGCGCGGCAAACCGTATCTTGCGCGTACTCGGGGAAGCCGCAGGTCCTCGCCGCGCGGATAAGTGCCCATGCGTTCCATGTGGCGCCGCTCAATAGCAAAGGTATCAACCACGCTCAACCGAGGGACCTGACCAAATATCTCTTTGGAAGCCGCTTCTATGAAGCCCACCTCCACAGGTGCGAAGTGAGCGAGTAGCGCTCGGCCGTTCAGGGCCTTTCGCAACTGCTTGATTGCCACTTCGCGTTCTTCGCCGGCATCGACTTTGTCTTGAGTGAGCAGGTGGACATGTGCATCTTCGGCCACCTTCGCGCCGCGCACCACGGTATAGCCGGCGCCAGATAGGTCGATAACACCGCCGTTCACCGGTACCCACCCGATAGAAACAATCTTTCCTGTGCGCGGATCAAGACTCGTGGTCTCCATATCTACGGTGAGCAATCCCAGCTCATCGAGCGGGGTGCTTCGTGCAGGCGCGCCCCAATCCGCGCGGCGGCTCCACCGGCTCCACATCTAGATACTCCTCACCGGGTACTTGGTGGCAAGCGCGTTCTGCATGGATTTGATCGCACGGAAAGCATCACGCAGGTGCTCGCGGTCCATCCGCCCCAAGCTCTTGGGGTCAATGTGGTAGTCCGGCTTGTGCCCTTCCCGCAACTGTCGGGCTTGGTGCTCGAAGGAAAGAGATCGGAGGTAGTCGAAGGCGTCGAGAAGCTCCTGTGCACCGCGGCGGCTCACCGCGTTCCCGGCGGCTTCACTTAGGCGCTGGCGGGTGTCCACAACCGTGGAGCCGGATGCTAAAGCGAAGAGCCGGGCCATCTGGACAATACCCGCGGTGCCTCCCTTTTTGATGTCGAGGGTATGTGCATAATCGCCATCGCGCTCCACCACGAGTCCGCGGAAGAGCGTCAGCGGCGGCTCGCGGCGCGCGGCCAGGCTAGCCAGGTGAGCGTGCAGGCGCGTCGCGCCCTTGCCCATCTCCACGGCGGCAGTGTGGACCTCACGGGCCAGCTCCTCGCTTCCGTAGAGCACGCGGAAGTCGAAGAAAATCTGGGCGTTGAGCAGCGCCTCCGGTTGGGGGTCCCGGATCCATTTGCGGAAGGTGTCGATCCATTGGGAGCGCGTCATCCGCCACTCGGCGTTCATGGCCATCATGTCACCTGGGCACAGAGCCTGACCGGCGGCGGCAAGGCCCTGGCACACGAAGGTACTAAACCGTGCGAAATACTCGCCGTGCGCGCTGGCATCATAATCATCCGCGAGGACGAGCGCATTATCCTGATCCGAGGCCAGCGCCATCTCGCGCCGCCCCTGCGACCCCACGGCCACGAAGGCATACTCCACAGGCGGAGGACCAAGTTCCTCCTCCGCGAGCGTACACAGGCGCCGTGCCACAGCATCGGCGGCAAGCGTGACCAAGCTCGAGGCTTCCGCCGGTGTCGAGCCACGTTCCACGAAGCGCCCGGCCAGGCGCGTGGCCTCGTTGAAGGCACCATTCAGCTCCGCAACACTGGAGCGCCGTGAAAGATCCGCCGCAAGGTAGACCGGATCATTGTGCAGCAGCCGGGTAACGTCCGACTGCGTAACAATCCCCTGCAGGGCGCCTTCTTTGACCACCGGCAAATGGTGGATTCCGCGCTCGGCCATGTGCAAGAGTGCTTCCATGGCCGGGGCATCCGCCGATACCGTGAGGGGCTGAGGCGTCATGATCTCCCCCACCGATTCAGCAGGGTCACGCTCCGCGGCGAGCACGCGGGTGCGCAGATCACGGTCGGTCACAATGCCGGCAAGACGCTTGGCTGAATCTGAACCCGGTGCAACAACGAGCAGTGAGGACACGCCGCGGTCCGTCATCAACATCGCGGCTTCACGGATGGTGGTGGCAGCCGGCGCAGTCAGTATGTCGGTGCGAATGAGCTCTCGCAGCGGCGTGCGTAAAACGTCGGTCGAAGTGGATTCAGACAGCTCACGCGCTGCCGCACGGATCTGGCGCGATTGCGCTGAAAAGAATCGCTCAATGTCGGGGTTGCGGCGGGACAACTCGCTGAAGTCCTCCTGCGCCAGGGTGAAGACGAGGCTGTCCTCCACCGCGACCATCTCATAAGCGGAGTGCGGCTCCCCCTGCAGCGTAGAATAACCGAAGGTGAGCCCGGATTCGCGGCGGTCTAGCAGCATGCCGTCCTCCCCCAACACATCAATCGCCCCGGTGCGGATGATGTGGAGGTTGGCATTCTCTTGCCCCAGCTTGATAGGGATATCCCCTCGGCGCAGGTAGATCATGCTTAACTGTGAGGACAGCGCGTTAAGCTCTTCCTCCGGCAGGTGGGAGAAAGGCTCATTCTTGGCCAGGAAGCTGGTGACCTCGTCTATTTCGACGCTCATGCGCCAACCATACAGGGCTAGGCGCTGAGCGCGGAGGCGATTCGATCACCAATTTCGGTGGTGCGCGCCTGTGCGTCGCCGCGGGAGGAGACGTCGGCAGCCACGGCCTCCTCGATGCGCATGGCGTTCTCCTCATCCCCGAGGTGGCGCAACAGCATGGCCGCCGACAAGATGGCCGCAGTGGGATCCGCGATGCCCTTGCCCGCGATATCCGGGGCGGAGCCGTGGACCGGCTCGAACATGGAGGGATTAGCGCCGGAGGCATCGATGTTGCCGGAGGCAGCCAGACCAATACCGCCGGTAACTGCACCCGCCAAGTCGGTCAGGATGTCGCCGAAGAGGTTGTCGGTCACGATGACGTCATAGCGCGCTGGGTCGGTGACCATGTAAATCGTCGCAGCATCGATGTGGTTGTAATCTACGGTGACCTCGGGGAATTCCTTCGCAACCTCGTCCACCGTGCGCTGCCAGAGGCCACCGGCGTTAACAAGGACATTGGTCTTGTGCACCAAAGTCACGTGCTTGCGGCGGCCCATCGCACGCTGAAAGGCATCGCGCACCACGCGTTCAACTCCAAAGCGCGTGTTCTGAGAGACCTCCGAGGCCACCTCGTGTTCAGTACCTTCGCGCAGCGTGCCACCGTTTCCGCAGTACAGACCTTCGGTGCCCTCACGGACGACGACGAAGTCGATATCGCCCGGGTTTGCCAGCGGAGAGGTGGACGTCGGGTACAGCTTGGAGGGGCGCAAGTTGACGTGATGGTCCAGGGCGAAACGCATCTTCAGCAGCAACCCGCGCTCAAGCACACCGGGCGGGACCTCACCGGGCGCACCAATGGCGCCGAGCAGGATGGCGTCGTGTTCGCGCAGGGAGGCCAGGTCGGCGTCGGTAAGCAGCTCCCCGTTGCGCAGGTAGCGTCGTGCACCAAGGTCATAGTCCGTAACCTCAACGTCCTGGCGCACCGCGCGCAGGACCTTGAGTGCTTCCGCGGTTACCTCGGGACCGATTCCATCGCCGCCAATCACTGCCAGTTTCATTTTGCGGGATTCCTTTCTCACATATTGGATACTTGTGAGAGTACCACTCCCTCTGCCTGGAGGGCGGCGAAACCCCCGCAAAGAACCGTTCTTGGTCCTTCACGGGGGCTGGGATGAAAGGTTTAGCTGTCCAGACTAGGCATCCAAATCAAGCTGGCGGCAGGTAGCACCCAGCGCCGCGTTGATTTCCTCGACAAGCTCTTCCGGTACCTCGCGCTCAACTCGCAAGATAAGGACTGCATCGGAGACATCCTTGCCCTGGGTCAATGCGGCCGCCACAATGTTGATGCCGGCAGCGCCAAGCTTCGTACCCACAGTACCCAAGGCACCCGGGGCATCCTTGTAGGAGAAGAAGAGGTTGCGGCCCGTAGCGCGCATGTCGACGCCACGGCCATTGATGCGGATGATCTTCTCGACGCCGTCGATGCCAGTCAGGGCACCAGTGAGCTGCGATACCAAGCCGTCGGGGCCGATAACCTTGACCCTCACGGAGGAGCGGTGTCCCTTCGATTCCACGTTGGTCTTGACGTCCACGCTCACGCCGCGGCTTTCAGCAATCTGCATCGCGTTCACAAAAGTAACGGTCTCCGAGACCACGCCAGAAAACAGCCCGCGAACAGCGGACAATCCAAGAGCCGAAACATCCTCGTTGGCCAGCTCGCCGCAAGCCTCCACCTCGACGGCAACCGGCGCAGCGTCCAACAGGTTGCCTGCAACGAGGCCCAGCTTGCGTGTCAGATCCAACCAGCCGGCAACCTCTTCGCCGACTCGGCCGCCTTCGACGTTGACGGCATCGGCAACGAATTCGCCGGCCAGTGCCTTGAGCACGGAGGCAGCCACATCGGTACCCGCACGATCCTGAGCCTCGACCGTAGACGCGCCAAGGTGCGGGGAGACGGTAACTTGCGGAAGCTCGAAGAGCGGGGAATCTGTGCACGGCTCGGAGGCATAGACATCGAAGCCAGCGCCGCGGTGGTGACCGGATTTGATCGAAGCAGCCAAGGCTGCCTCATCGACCAAGCCGCCGCGGGCGGCGTTAATGATGATCTGCCCCTTCTTGGCCTTCGCTAGGAGCTCGGCGTCAAACATGCCGGCGGTCTCCGGGGTCTTGGGCAGGTGAATGGTCACGAAGTCAGCGCGAGACATGAGCTCCTCAAGGGGCACCAATTCCACGCCCAGCGCTGCCGCACGGGCCGGGTTGGCATAAGGGTCGTGCGCGATGACGGTGGTCTCAAATGCCAGCAAGCGCTGGGCAAAGAGCTGGCCGATGTGACCGAAACCCACGATGCCGATGGTCTTGCCGTATACCTCAACCCCCTTGAAGGAGGAACGCTTCCACTCACCTTGGCGCAGGGACTGATCCGCCGCCGGAACCTGGCGTGCGGTGGCGAGAAGCAGCGCGATCGCCTGCTCGCAGGCGGAGTGGATGTTGGAGGTCGGCGCGTTGACAACCATGACGCCACGCTCGGTGGCAGCGGGGATATCAACGTTGTCCAAGCCGACGCCGGCACGCCCCACAATCTTCAGGTTCTTCGCTGCGGTCAACACCTCCGCGTCCACGGTCGTAGCGGAGCGGACGAGGAGGGCGTCTGCCTCCGGCACCGCGGCAAGCAGCTCCGCGCGGTTGGGACCGTCAACCCAGCGGACTTCAACTGTGTCCCCGAGAGCATCGACGGTGGATTCTGCAAGCTTATCGGCGATAAGTACGACCGGCTTCGACATAACTTCCTTCACTAGTCTGAAATGTGGATGCCGAGAAGTGTAGTTTATTCTTTCCAGCCCTGAGCGATTTTATGCGTGAATTCTGTCACTGAACCGAATTCCGGCCCGAGGGCCACGATCGGGCCATCCGCCAACCCCGCAGTAATCGCCGCGCCGGCTTTCGTTGCCGTCGGATCCGGTTGCGCCATCACGAACACCGTACCGCCATACGCGGTGGCGTTCACCACGTTTGCTAAAGGGCTGTCCTTCGTCGCAACGATCACCGGTGCCATCTGCGCATCACGGCGCGCCTGGGCAGGAATCGCTGGCATCTTTTCCTTCGTAAGGTGCTGCGACAGGGGTTCCCACGCGGCCTTCAACTCCGTCTTGGTTGAGGAATCTAGGCGGGTGATGCTGTCCACCATGCGCTCGCGATTCACCACCACCTTGGATTCAAAGCGGAATGCGGTGTACTCCCCCAGCGCCTTGGTGTTTCCCGGATCATGCACCACTTCGCGTTCGCCATTGTGGCTAGCCCATGGGACATCCCCGATGACGAGGATCTGGTCAACGTCAAGGTCGGTAAGCAGCTGCGAGATCTGCGGGCGAATCGAGGAATCGTAGGTCACCATTGGCACGCGCTGCGATACGCTCAGCGTCGCGGCCCGCAGGGCAGCGGCATCTGAGTCTTCGGCCAAGATCAGCGTATTGCTTTCCTTGAAGAACAAACGCGCGGAGTCAATTCCCCAGCGGTCCTCAACCACCGTAACCTCGTTGGCGAATTGCGGGTCAATAAGCCGCAGACGGTTTTCTTCGCTCGCGCGGGCTAGGTCAATCTCCGCCTCAGGGCGGGCGGCAATGTCCTGCGTCAGGATTGGCTCACCGCGCCCCAACGAGGAGCAGCCCACGGCCGCAAGCGCGCTCATGCCCAGCAGCAGCGCTACAGGCACGACACGCAGTGCGCTCGGCGACGACACCTTAACGCGCAAAGGCCTGCGGGCCCTCTTCGCCGCCGGAAAGGTTCGCCTCATCCACGTCGCGCACAACCTTCTTGTTGAGCGCGTATTCAACGATGCCCACGAAACGCTCGCGGCGATCGGCAAAGAACTGATGCGCAGTCTTCGCGGTCAGCAGCTCCGGTTCTAAGTCATGGGAGGCCAGCACGCTGTCGAACTCAGCGTCTTCCATGATTGACTTCGACTGCACGCGCGGCAGGTAGCGCTCCGGCGAGTGCCCGTCGAGGACAACCTCGGTGCGCTTGCCCATCGGCGTGCGGTTGAGCACGGAATTAGCCAGTACACCGCTGACGCCGTGGCGCTCACACCAACGAAGCGGGAAGACCGGGAAGAAGCCTGGTTGCAGCTCCTCGAAGCTGTGGCGGTTGAACGGGCGGCCGGTACGCCAGTCCTTCGCGCCGCGTGCCATGAGCAGAGCATAGAGGCCGTGCCACACTCCGTCGTGCTCCCCCACAGACAACAAGCGGGACTCGCGGAAGGAGGCATCGCGCACAGTCTTCGGGACATCCTCGGTCTCACCCGCGACCCACGCCGTGACCTCATCGACATCACGCGCGGCGCGCAGCCTCACTGCAGAAGAGCCATAAAGCTCACCAAAGACACCGCTCCAGAACCACTGGTTGAGGCGGTCCCATGCGTCCTGGCTGGACAGCACGCCCTTCTTTTCTGCCAGGCGCGCAAGGATGACAGCCAGCGGAATGATCTGCTCGGAATAAGGCACCTGCTCAAGGGAGAGAATGCAGCGCTCGGCCAAGAACTCAGCGACCTCACGGAAAGTAATTACCAGGGTTTGCGAGGCCTTGCGGTACTCATTCAGTGACAGCTGCAAGATATCTTCGCGCTGGCCGCCAGCGTTCCCCTTCTCCCCGGACACCAGCAGCGATACTGCCGAAAGGAACTCATTGCGGCCGATGCCGTCGAGAGCCGGGAAGGCACGCAGCTGCTTCTCGACGCGTGCCCAATCCTCCGCCAGGTGAAAGTCCGGATCTTCAGAAGCAAAGACAGCCGTCAGGAGATCGAAGACGTCCATCTGCAAACCGGCCGAGTTAGCCTGAGCGAAAATGGAGCCAATTCCCGAGCTCGCCGTCTCGCGCGAGAGGCGAATCATCGGCACCGTGTAGCCGGACAGGGGCCGTAGAATCCGGTTATTGAAGGCAGCGACGACGTCACGGGTGGCGCCATCGTTGGCAGCGGCGAGCTCGAAGAGCATGCTGGTGCCTTCCTCACTCAGCAACGCCGAGACCGGGATGCAGCACGCCTGTACTGCGGCCTCACGACTGTCCAAGGTACCCTCGATGTCCGGCGCGAAGTGGGAGCGCAGCTCGCCGTGCTGATTGATGGCAAAGACAGCTTCATCCGGCATGATGTCCTCGGAGGTAGCTTTGCGCAGGTCCACGAAGTACTTGCGGGAGACTTTCTTGGAGCGGAAATCGGTGGTATCCACAAAGCCCTCACCGCGGAAGCAGTGATACAGGGTGGTTAGCCTCTGCTGCCCATCGAGCAGGAGCAGGCCGGGGTTCACCCCAGTGTTAGGCGCGCCCGCGAGAGGCCGTGGCCGAAAGCGCATGGCTTCATTGCGGGTGTCCAAGGCCATGAATGCACCGAGCGGGTAGCCGCGCAGGACGGTGACGATCAGCGATCGAATTCGGTCTTCATCCCAGGCATAGGAGCGCTGGAAATCGGGCAGCTGAATATCACCACGATCGATGCGAGCGAAAAGGTCATTAAGGTCATAGCTTGGCGTAGAGAAACCCATGGCCCCGAGCCTACAACTAAATGTGGGAATATGCCCGTTTATGTGCGAACATCACATCAAAAGGAAATCCCGCTGACCAGTGGCCAACGGGATTCTGTAGTCGAAGCGCAGTTTAGGCAGTTGCATCCAGCGGATTCTTGACCCAGCTCTTGACCCAGCTCATGAGGTCACGCAGCTGGGAGCCGGTCTGCTCAATCGGGTGGGAGTTCACCTTGGCGCGCAGCTCCTCCAGCTCCTTATTGCCGCCCTCTACGTTGGCGACGAGGCGCTTGACGAAGGTGCCGTCCTGGATATCAGTGAGGACATCCTTCATGCGTTCCTTCACGGAAGCGTCGATGACGCGCGGGCCGGAGAGGTAGCCACCGAACTCAGCGGTGTCGGAACAGGAGTAGTTCATGTTCTTGATGCCGCCCTCAACGATGAGGTCAACGATGAGCTTCAGCTCGTGGCAGACCTCGAAATAAGCCATCTCAGGCTCATAGCCAGCTTCAGTCAGGACCTCGAAGCCGTTCATGATCAGGTACTCCACGCCACCGCACAGGACCGCCTGCTCACCGAAGAGATCGGTCTCGGTCTCATCCTTGAAGGTGGTTGGGATAACGCCGGCGCGGGCACCGCCGATGGCCGCAGCATAGGACAGGGTCAGCTCGCGCCCCTCGCCCTTCGGGTCCTGCTCGGTGGCGATCAGGCAGGGAACGCCCTTGCCGTCGACGAACTGGCGGCGAACCAGGTGGCCCGGGCCCTTCGGAGCAACCATGCCGATGGTGATGTTCTCCGCCGGCTTGATCAGGCCAAAGTGGATGTTGAGGCCGTGGCCGAAGAACAGCGCGTTGCCGTCCTCCAGGTTCGGCTCGATATCATCTGTAAAGATCGTCGCCTGGGAGGTATCCGGCGCCAGCAGCATGATGACATCAGCCCACTTGGCGGCCTCAGCGTTGCTGAAAACCTTGAAGCCAGCCTCTTCTGCCTTCTCGCGGGACTTCGAGCCCTCGCGCAGGCCGATGGCGACCTCAACGCCGGAATCACGCAGGTTCATAGCGTGGGCGTGGCCCTGGGAGCCGTAGCCGATGATGGCGACCTTGCGGCCCTGGATGATGGTCAGGTCTGCATCAGATTCGTACAGAGTCTCAATAGCCATGTTTGATGTTCCTTTTCTTTTGGGTTAGTTCGCACTACGCATCCAGTAGTGACTCGGCCTATTGAATTTGTATCACACCTTGGGACAGTTTGCCCACCTTGTGGGATTTTATTTCGTCGGTGCCATTGCTTTCGGGCCGCGCCCCAGTGCGACGTTGCCAGATTGCACCAGCTCGCGGATACCGAAGGGCTCGAGGACGTCGAGAAGCGCCTGCAGCTTGCCCGGGGTACCGGTGGCCTCCACCACCACGGACTCCGGCGACACATCCACGATGCGTGCGCGGAAGATGTTCACTGCATCGACCACCTGAGGGCGGTTAGAGTTATCCGCGGCTACCTTCACCAACATGATGGAGCGCGCAATCGTGTTCTCTTCCTCGAGCTCAACTACCTTGAGCACCGGGACGATTTTGTTGAGCTGCTTCGTCACCTGCTCGATGATGACCTCGGAGGCATCCACGACGATGGTCAGGCGGTTAATACCTTCCGTCTCGGTCCGAGCGGACACCAGCGAGATGAGGTTGTAGCCACGGCGGGTGAACATGCCGGTCACACGGGAGATGATGCCCTCAATATCCTGAACCCGCACGGAGAGGATGTGTCGGGTGATGTCGTCTTTAGCCATTGTTTTCGGCCTCCTCGAGAGATTCGTGGATGTCGGCCGGTTCCTCGGCCGCGGACTCATTGTCATCAAACAGCGGGCGCAGGCCCAGGGCGTACTGGATCTCCTCATTGGAGGCACCGCCACCAATCATTGGCCACACCTGGGCATCCTGGCCCACGATGAAGTCAATAACCACTGGGCGGTCATTAATTGAGCGCGCACGCTCAATCGCGGGGCCGATCTCTTCTGCTGTGGTGACGCGAATGGACTCGCAGCCCAAGGCTTCGCTGAGCTTGACGAAGTCCGGTACATACTCGTCGTGCTCGCGCAGCTTGGTGTGGGAGTACTTGTTGTCATAGAAGAGCGTCTGCCACTGGCGCACCATGCCCAGGTTGCCGTTATTGATCACGGCAACCTTGATGGGAAAGCCTTCCACGGCCGCGGTGGTCAGCTCCTGGTTCGTCATCTGGAAGCAGCCATCGCCATCGATAGCCCAGACCTCTCGCTCCGGGCAGGCAGCCTTAGCCCCCAGCGCCGCGGGCACGGCGTAGCCCATCGTGCCGGCGCCACCGGAGTTGATCCAGCTGCGGGGGTGCTCAAAGTCGAGGAACTGCGCCGACCACATCTGGTGCTGGCCCACGCCCGCACAGTAGATAGCCTCCGGGCCAACGATGGAGCTGAGTTTTTGGATCACCTCTTGCGGGTTGAGCAGGCCATCTGACGTCGGCTCAAAGCCGCGCGGGAAGCGGCGCTGCATGTTCCCCAAATACTCCATCCACGGACCAATTCGCGGGGCATCCAGCTCCGCATCATTGGCATAAGCCTTGGTCAGTCGCAAAAGCACCTCGCGGGCATCGCCCACGATGGGAACAGCCACCTCGCGGATTTTGCCGATTTCCGCCGGGTCAATGTCGGCATGGATCACCTCGGCGTGGGGAGCAAAGGTGTCCGTATCACCGGTCACGCGGTCGTCGAAGCGTGCGCCCACGGCGATGATAAGGTCCGCGCGCTGCAGGGCCGCCACCGCGGGAACGGTACCGTGCATGCCGGGCATACCCATGTGCTGCGGGTGATTATCCGGG
Organism: Corynebacterium sp. HMSC065D07; assembly: GCF_001810695.1. Taxonomy (NCBI): domain Bacteria; kingdom Bacillati; phylum Actinomycetota; class Actinomycetes; order Mycobacteriales; family Corynebacteriaceae; genus Corynebacterium; species Corynebacterium sp. HMSC065D07. Next base: position 17,286 of record NZ_KV802435.1, on the reverse strand, counting down.
AAGGCACCGAGAGCCATGAGCGTGGTCACCACAGGGATTCCGGTCAGCTCCGCGAACTCGCGCAGCTCGCGGGAGGCCTCGGCCTTGATGACGCCGCCGCCAACGTAGAGCACCGGACGCTCGGCGCGCGCAATGCGCTGAACGGCCTGGGTAATCTGGCGCGGATGCGGAGTAGTCGTGGGCTTGTACCCCGGTAGCTCCGGCATCTTTGGGCCCGAATATTCCATATAAGCGTTCTGCACGTCCTTCGGAATATCCACGAGCACAGGCCCAGGGCGCCCAGTGGCGGCCAAATGGAAGGCGGCCGCGATCGCCCCGGGGATATCTTCTGCCTTGGTGACGATGAAGTTGTGCTTCGTAATCGGCATCGTCACGCCACGGATATCAGCCTCTTGGAAGGCATCGGTGCCCAGCAGGGAGCTGCCCACCTGGCCCGTGATTGCCACGACGGGAATCGAGTCCAGGTTGGCGTCAGCCAGCGGGGTCACCAGGTTGGTCGCACCCGGGCCGGAGGTAGCAATCATGACGCCGACCTTTCCGGATGCTTGGGCGTAGCCTTCGGCTGCATGGCCGGCCCCCTGCTCGTGGCGGGTGAGCACGTGGCGCAGCTTCGTGGATTCAAAGAGGGCGTCGTACAGCGGAAGCACGGCGCCACCCGGAATGCCGAAGACAAGCTCGGTGCCGAGATCTTCGAGGGTGCGGACAATGGCGTGTGCGCCCGTGATGCGCTCGGGCGCCCGCTGTGGCGGTGTGGAAGCTGTCACGGTTGATGTGCTCCTTCAGTGGGGTGGGTGGTGAAGAGATCATCCAACGAGTAACGCCCCCGTCTTTCCTTCCTGGGTGTGAAGGTAACGGGGGCGCTTGCTGGTCGACGTCACTTGTGGACTCGCTACGGCTCGCGCCGCCCGGGTACTACTACGAGGTGAAGTCGAATAATGATCATGGGACAAACTGTACACTGATAGAAACACCACCACTGGCATTTACCCCCATTTTTGGGATCTTTTTCTCATTTTGCGAGATTGCACAGGTGGGGCGGTTCGCCACCGCGCCGCACAGTCAATTACGATGGCCCACTATGACGTCCTCACATCCGCAGAACGCATCAACTCGTGCCGAACACCCCACGGCCGAAACGTTCAAGCCCACCCGCGAACACCTCCTCGGCATTGGCATCCTCGCCGCCATTGCATTTCTCAGCATTGGCTGGGCCCCGAAGTACCTCTTCTGGGTACTCATCTTCCCAGTGCTGGCCATCTGGTGGGTTCTACGCGCACGCACCACCGTCGACGGCAAGGGCATCCACATCACCTATGGCTTCCGCGGCCCCAAGAACATCGAGTGGGGCAACTTCAAGGGAATCGGCTTCCAGCGCTCGCGGGCCTACGCCCGCACCACAAGCGGCAACAACTTCAACCTGCCGGGAGTGACCTTCAACTCCCTCCCCCGCCTTGCCGCCGCTTCCAATGGGCGCATCCCCGACGCATTGACTGCAGGCCGCAACGCCGCCGACGACAAGGTCATCATCGTCCACCGCGATGGCCAGCAAGTCCTCCTCACCAAGGAGGAATACGCCGAGTACCTCAAGAAACACCCCGAATTAAAGGATTAACCATGTACCCGCTCCGCTCCAAAGTCACGACTGTTGGCCGCCAGGCATCCGGTGCGCGCGCACTATGGCGCGCTACCGGCTCCAAGGAGAGTGACTTTGGCAAGCCAATCGTCGCTATTGCCAACTCCTTTACCCAGTTCGTCCCCGGCCACGTCCACCTCAAGAACGTCGGTGACATCGTGGCCGATGCCGTGCGCGAAGCCGGCGGTGTGCCCAAGGAATTCAACACCATTGCCGTCGACGATGGCATCGCCATGGGCCACGGCGGCATGCTGTACTCCCTGCCTTCACGCGAAATCATCTCCGATTCCATCGAGTACATGGTCAACGCCCACACTGCCGACGCCCTAGTGTGCATCTCCAACTGCGACAAGATCACCCCGGGTATGTTGAACGCCGCACTGCGCCTCAACATCCCCACCATCTTCGTCTCCGGCGGCCCGATGGAGGCCGGCAAGGCCGTTGTTGTCGATGGCGTGGCGCACGCGCCGACGGATCTGATTACGGCAATCACGGCGTCGGCAAGCGACGCCGTCTCCGACGAGGGCCTAACCCGCGTGGAGGAATCCGCCTGCCCCACCTGTGGTTCCTGCTCCGGCATGTTCACCGCCAACTCCATGAACTGCCTCACCGAAGCGCTCGGACTCGCACTGCCAGGCAACGGCACCACGCTGGCCACCCACAGCGCACGCCGCGATCTCTTCGAACAAGCAGGCCACACCATCGTCGAGATGTGCCAGCGCTACTACGGCGAAGAGGATGACGCAGTCCTCCCCCGCTCGATTGCGACCAAGGAAGCTTTCACCAACGCCATGGCGCTGGATATGGCCATGGGCGGTTCCACCAACACCATCCTCCACACGCTGGCCGCCGCGCAGGAGGGCGAGGTGGACTTCACGCTGGAGGATATCAACGAGATTTCCTACCGCGTGCCTTGCCTGTCCAAGGTGGCGCCCAACGGCACCTACCACATCGAGGACGTGCACCGCGCCGGCGGCATCCCCGCCATTCTGGGCGAGCTGCGCCGCGCCGGCCACTTGAACCTCAAGGTCCATACCGCCCTCTACGACAACGCCGAGGAGTGGCTCGACGAGTGGGATATCCGCGGCGGCAAGGCTACCGACGCTGCCCGCGAGCTCTTCTTCGCCGCCCCCGGCGGCGTGCGCACTACCGAGCCTTTCAGCCAGTCCAACCGCTGGGATGAGCTGGATACTGACGCTTCCAATGGCTGCATCCACGACGCCGAGCATGCCTTCTCCTCCGACGGCGGCCTGGTCGTCCTGCGTGGCAACCTCGCCCCCAACGGGGCCATCGTCAAGGCAGCCGGCGTTGACGAGGAACTGTGGACCTTTACCGGCCCAGCCCGCGTGGTGGAATCCCAGGAAGAGGCCGTGTCCATCATCCTGAAAAAGGAGGTCCAGCCTGGCGATGTCATCGTCATCCGCTACGAGGGCCCCGCGGGCGGTCCCGGCATGCAGGAGATGCTGCACCCGACTTCCTTCCTCAAGGGCTCCGGCTTGGGCAAGGCCTGCGCCTTGATTACCGATGGCCGCTTCTCCGGCGGCACCTCCGGCCTGTCCATCGGACACATCTCCCCCGAGGCTGCCCACGGCGGTCTCATCGGTCTGGTGGAAAACGGTGATCCCATCACCATCAACATCCGCGAGCGTCAGCTCACCCTCGACGTCGACGAGGACGTTCTCGAACGCCGCCGCGCCACCGAGGAGCAGCGTGAGAAGCCCTGGACGCCGAAGGACCGCAACCGCCCGGTCACCAAGGCCCTGCGCGCCTATGCCAACATGGCCACGTCCGCTGACCGTGGTGCGGTGCGCGTGGTGGATGGTTACGTCAATTAGAGTATGGGGCGATGAATTTCGCCACTAACGCCGCAAGGCGCACACTCCTGACCGCCGCCGGGCTCATCATTGGCCTGGTGGGCGTCATCCGCCACGTCCTCCACACGGACTACCCTGTGGACATGATCATTTACCGTGAGGGCGTGCGCGCCTTCATGGAGGGCCGCTCGGTCTACTCGGAGCCCATGTACGCCGGGGATTTGGCGCTCCCCTTTATCTACCCGCCCTTCGGGGCACTGGTCATGGTGCCGCTGACAGCCTTTGACTGGATGAGCGACGCCCTAGCGGGCGATATCATGATCGTCCTCTCGGATGCGCTGATCTTCGCCTGCCTCTACACGATCTTCCGCGCACTCAAGGTGCCTCACCTGTGGCCCACCGTGGCGATCGCGTGGGCCGCGGCGATGTTCTTTGAGCCCATCCGCCTCAACAACGGTTTTGCGCAAATCAACATCGTCATCATGGCGTTGGTTATCTTCGATCTTGCCCCCCGCAAACGCAAACTTCCGCAGGGCTGGCTGATAGGCCTCGCGGCAGCCATCAAGATCACCCCGTTGGCCATGCTGCTCTACTTCCTGCTGCGCCGCGAGTGGAAGCCGATCCTCACAGCCTTCGCCTCCGCTGTCGTGGCAACGCTGTTGGCCGCGGCCTACCGCTGGGAGGCTTTTGTCGAATTCTTCAGTTCAAAGCTTCTCGATATGGGCAAGGGCGCAGACTTCGGCGTGGCCACGGACTATCAGTCCAATTCCTCGCTCAAGGGTGTCATCCAGCGACTCTTCACATCCCAGGAGGCCATGGATAACCACGGCATGCTCATCAACGTGCTGTGGCTCGTGGCTGCGCTCGCGATCATCGGCCTCGGCTCCGCACTCATCCTGGCTCAGATGCGGCGCGGCCTGCTTGTCGACGCCCACCTCACCACCGCCACAACCATGCTGCTCATCTCCCCCGTTTCGTGGTCCCACCACTGGGTGTGGCTGTCGCTCATCGTGCCGGTTCTGGTCTACCGCGCATGGTCCTGGCGGAATTCCACCTGGGTCGCTGGCAGCTTGCTGGCTGTTCTCGCGGCTTGGGCTGGCATGCTGCTCACCGTTCCGCCGAAGTGGTGGTTCGGGGACAGCATCGAAGTCCACGCGATGCCGCTGTACCAGAAGTTCTTGGTTGATGACTTCGTGTGGCTGGCACTACTCAGCTGGATTCTCTACGCCATCTGCCTCAAGGCTCGAGGCGCTCAATCCGACAAGCCACATACTGAGCTTGCTTCGGCCCAAACCAACTAAGCCCCGAAAAGCAAAACTGCCCGTTCTGCCAAAGTTATGCGCCACCATTGCGGGCAGGAGGGAAAACTTTGGCAAGATTGGCACCTCAGCGACGCCATACTATGCGCCCAACTCAGCCCTCAGCTAAATCCTTGAGTGCTGCCAAGTGACCGTCGAAGGCGATCTTGCCTTGCTCAGTCAAGGCGACCCACACCGAGTCCTTAGCACGGCTGGTGCCATATTCGCGGAAGCGAGTCACGTAGCCGGCTTGTTCTAGCGCTCCGAGCTGCTTGGACAGGGAGGCGTCGGAAAGCTCCGTGCGGTCGCGCAACACGGCGAATTTCATCTCACGGTTGACGTCTCCTCCCTGCGTGGCCCCGAAGGCATTGAGCGTGGCGCAAATTTTAAAGCGGTTGAGCGGGTGGATTATCGGATCGAGCTCACTCATCGCGGCATCCTATTCAGCGCACCGGTGTGCAACGTCCAAAAGACCGACAAACTGCACAGCACACCTGCGATGCACGAGGCAATAACGTGCCCTTCAACAAAGGGATTGAACAGTGCCGGCAGCATCATAAACCCCAATCCTGCGTAGAAGCGCCAGGTCACATTCCTGGAGGCGTGCGGATCAACCTTCTGACGCATCGAATCCCGCACCCCCGTGCGGTAAAAGAAGGCAAGACTCACCAAGAGCCCGAGTACAAGAAGCAGTCCACCAACAAGAACGAGAGGATGGACGTCATCCTTGATCCACATGTAGGCAAACCACGCGCCGTAAGCAGCCGATGCGAGCAAACTCAGCCAGATAGGCGGCCGCTTCGCCGCGGCTAGCTGTTGTTGCTCCTCAAATGCGAGTGCTTCTCGAACATCCTGATCGGACAAAACTAAAGCTCCCCTCCTGCGGCACCAAAGTCATTGTTTTCCATTACGGAAACCAACTTACTTTACGCAATGGCAAACAACAACAGTTGGTGTATAACTGCAGGCTGGGAGCTTAAGTAGGCGCTAAAACTCTTAGCTCAACGGGTTGACGCCAGCTCCAAACCACCAGATGGCCACGAGCGCGGCAACGCCAATGACGACAAAGACCCACGAGGTTGCCAGTGGGCGACGGGTCCAGGAGCGATTGAAGTCAAGGGAGATGAATCCCGGACCGGTGAACTGCAGGGCCACAGCGATAACAAAGAGCACCAGACCCAGCCAGACGCTCTCATTCCAGGCAAAGACATCCAACCCAGCACCGGAGGCATTGAGGCCGTGGATAGCAGAAAACCCAGTAACAATGAGGCCGAACATGGCCGCCAGCGGTGTAACTAGACCCAGAAGCAGGAAGGCGCCGGCAATGAGCTGGACGGTGGGCACGCCGATGGCCAAGGCCGCCGCCATGGTGTACTCACCGAACTCATTCTCCAAGCCTGACAGCCCCTCGTTGCCGCCGAGCTTAAAGAAGGTCGAAGCACCAGCCACGAGCAGGTAAACGCTGAGCGCCAGGCGCACGAAAAGTAGACCAAAGTCAATGGTGCCTCGGCGAGCCGACGAGTGCTTTTCTTCTACAGCCTCCGTCTCGGTTGAGGTGACTGGCTCATCCGCAGGGTCAGCCACGGCAACGGCGCTGGGCTCTTCATCAGCCTCGGCCGCCGGCATGGCAGTCGTCTCCGTATCGGTTCCTGCCGTCGCCTCCGCGCGTGGGAAAGCAGTAGTTTCAGTTTCAGCATCTGCGGCAGCGCTATCGAAAGACAAGGAGTCGCGGGAAGCGCTCTCAAAGGTTTCGGTCTTGGCCTCAGGCTCTGCCTCAACGGCGGGCTCTTCGGCCTTCTTAGGCTTGATCACCTGCGGCTCGGCGCGCCCCGGGCGCTGGAAGAGGCTGCTCTTCTTCGGCTTTTCGGCCGCAGCTTCCGCGGGCGCGTTGTCCTTCACGGAGTCTTTGCCCGTGTAGGTCGGGATATCGTCATCAAAGTCGGTGGCTTTATCAGGAGTTTTATCGCTCATACCTCCAACTTAAGGCAGCACAGCACCCTTATGGTGCATCTTTACCGGCGCGGCGCGAAGCTAAAACCGCATGGCCAGCGTTTAAGACGTCTTCGGTGAGATCAGCAAGCAACTCCGACTCCAGCCGCCAGCGCTGCCAGTAGAGGTCGATGTCGAGCGGGAAGTCGTCGAGAAGCACTAGCTCCCCGGACTCCAGCAATGGCTGGGCCTGCAGGCGCGGCACCAAGCCCCAGCCCAGGCCGTAGCGCACAGCTTCGACATAACTCTCCGAGGAGGGAATCTGAGATACCCGTGCGCGCAGGACGTGGGAGTCGATGAAGCGCTCACGCATGGCGTCATCCAACGTGGCGTCGTTCGGCCCGAAACCCACGATGGGCAGCGTCTCCCAGTCCTCGAAGGTCTCCGCCAGCTCCGGCGCGGCGACGGCAAAATAGCGCATGGTGCCGAGGTATGTGGATTCGCAGCCAGAGACTGGCGTTTGCTCGCGAGTCACAGCTCCCAGAACGTCGCCGCGGCGCAGCATTGCGAGCGTGCGGGCCTCATCCTCGATGCGGATACGCAGCGCCGCCGCACCGCGCTCGGCAGTGCGCTGGATTACAGGACGAAACCACGTGGCCAGGGAATCCGAGTTGATGGCAACGGTCAGTGGCACGCGGGACAACCGCTCGGTAAGCCGCGCATCCGCTTCCGCCTGGACCAGCGCCATGCGTCGTGCGGCTTGGGCGACGATCTCCCCCGCCTCAGTCACGGTGACAGGGGTCCCGCGGCGCAGGAGTATGCGGCCCGTCGACACCTCCAGTGCCTTGATGCGCTGGCTCACGGCCGAGGGAGTGATTCCCAACACAGCCGCGGCACCCTCGAAGGAACCTTCATCGATGATGGCCAGCAGTGTTTCGGTATGCAGCGGGTTCATGAAGCAATATTAAACCAGATGTAGAACATTTAACTGGACTTCATATGTCGATATACGCACACTAGAAGCCATGTCAGTATTGCTCGCAGGATTTGCGCTGGGCCTGTCCCTCATCATCGCTATCGGACCGCAGAATGCCTACATCATCAAGATGGGTATTAAACGCGACCATGTCGGCCCCATCCTGTTGGCATGCTTGCTTTCCGACGTCATCCTGATCACCGGCGGCACCGCCGGCGTCGGCGTCCTTGTGGAGCGCTTCCCCACCGCGCTCGTCGTGGTGAAGTACCTCGGCGCGGCCTACCTCATCTACTTCGGCTTCACGTGTTTCCGCGATGCCTTCAAGAAGGAACAGGAAGCACTGGTAATCGAGGAAACTGCACCGGTGGCCCAAGTTGTTGATGAGAATTCGGGTTCCTCTGGGACACCGGGGAACTCAGTACTTACGAAGATCCGCCCCCGCGTGCGCTCAAAATCCTGGGTCAAGCCCGTCCTCGGTGCGTTGGCGCTGACGTGGCTTAACCCCCTGGCCTACGTCGACGCGCTAGTCATGCTGGGCTCCATTGCAAACCAATATGGCGACCAGCGCTGGGTGTTCGCGGCAGGCGCCATCATGGCCAGCGCAGTGTGGTTCCCCTCCCTAGGCTTTGGCGCCTACAAGCTCTCCCACGTGCTGGCCAAGCCGACGACGTGGCGCGTAGTCAACATCGTCATCGGCTGCGTCATGATTGCACTAACGGCGAAGCTGTTGCTCCACTAATTTTTCTGTGAGTCCTCGGGGAGTTCTTCATCCTCGGCGGGATCTCCCACCGCGCCGGTTTCTTCCACCCAGGCCTTGATCTCTTCGTCGCTGCGGTCCTGCTCCACGGCGTCGCGCTCGGTGTAGTAGGAGTGATCGTTGCGGTTTTCCTCCCACTCTTCCTTGTCGAAGTCGAGCTCCTCGTCCGAATCCAGCTCATCGACCACATCGGAGACGAGATCCTCAAAAAGGGCTTCATCGTCCATGTTGGAATCAGCGATCTGCTGACCAATCTCATCGTCGTAACGCGCTGCGTCATATTCCGAATCGGGATGCAGCTTCAGGTGAAGCAGGGCGCGGATGCGCTCGCGGCGCAAGCCTTCATCCTTGATCTTGCCCAAGGAGCGCAGCCATCCAACCACCAGGATGACGACGAGGACGATGCCCATGTAGCCCAGAACCGGGTACACATACTGCATGAGCGCCTTGAAGCCGGCGAAGGAAACCGCGAAACCTGCAAGGCAGCCGGCGATAAAGATGATGCGGTACTTGGACTCGTTGCCGGAGGACAAACGCTTACCCAGCGCATAGAACATGCCGATGGCCGTATTAAAGATCATCAGGTAGATGATGACTGCCATGATGACGCCAAGGACTGGGTGAACGTTGTCCACCAGGGTCAGCATCGGAATATCTGAATCGCCCACATTCTCCGCGTTCATCAGCAAGGAGAAACCAGCAATGGCCATGAGCACCGCGTAGACCGCGCCGCCTACAATGCCACCGACACCAGCCTCACGCGGGCTGATGTTATCGCCACCGATCACCAAGGACATCGATACAGCCAGAATGAGGGCGAGGCCGTTGTAGTTCAGCGCGGATACGAGCCAGAACGGAATCGGGGACTCGATCGCTTCAGAGGCACTAATGGCCGCATCAACGTTCTCTGGCATGTGCAGCAGCGTGTAGGTGCCTACAAAGAGAACGGCGATAATGATGGTCGGCGTGAGAAGACCAATAACCTGTGACACCTTATCCACATCAAACATGCCTGTGATGAGAACAAGCACGAGCATGAGCAGCGAGCCTACCCAAGCCGGCCAGCCGAACTGCTGTTGCATGTTGGAACCGGCACCCGCCAGCATGACGAAGCCCACCGCAAATAGCGTGAGGATTACCGCGACATCCAGAATGCGCGAAATGATCGGGTGGGTGATGTTCCTGAACACCTGGTTGTGCTCGCTGGCGTGGAAGTAGCTTCCCAGTTGGAGGAAGACTGTACCGGCAAGGGTCATGACCAAACCGGCAACCAGGATTCCCCACATGCCGGGAATACCGAAGGACGTAAAGTACTGGACAACTTCCTGTCCCGTGGCAAAGCCCGCACCCACGAGCAAGCCAATGAAGGACAAAGCGATGCCTACGACGTTTTTATAAGACACGTTTTCCTATCTGTTTTCTAGTTTCTTCTCTTTATGCTTTATGACTAGCGCATAAAAACGCGCCATACCTTTGATGAAGTACGGCGGCACACTACTACCACGGTACTCCATCATGACAGGAAAACATGTGTGCGGCCATGGAGAGCTTGCTCCAATGGCCGCTAAAGCATGAGGCGGCTCACCTCTTAATGCTCGGCAAACGTAGCGGTATCAATGACGAATCGGAACTTCACATCACCCGCAACGACGCGCTCATAGGCGGCATCGACGTCATCGACGCCGACCTTCTCAATGACCGCTCCCAGGCCGTGCTCGGCACAAAAGTCCAGCATTTCCTGGGTTTCGGCGATCCCGCCAATGTTGTTGCCGGTGAGCACCTTGCCGCCGCCTACCAGGCGGTTGAGGCGCAATGGCAGGGCCTCCGGCGGCAGCCCCACGACAGACATGATGCCGCGCGGCTTGAGCATCCGCAGGTAGTCCTCGAGGTTGTACTCGGCGGAAATCGTGGAGAGGATGAAGTCGAACTCCCCGCGGTGGTTTTTGAAAAAGTCCTCTTCTTCGGTGGTGGCGAGCGTACGGTTCGCGCCCAGCTTCGCGGCCTCCTCAGCCTTGCGCGAGGTGCGTGAGATGACAGTGACATCCGCCCCCTTGGCAGCGGCAATCTGTACGCCCATGTGCCCCAAACCGCCGAGGCCCACGACGGCCACCTTCTGCCCTTCCTTGACGTCCCAGCGAGCCAGCGGAGAGTAGGTGGTAATTCCGGCACACAGCAAGGGCGCGGCGACATCGAAGTCAAGGGCATCCGGAATACGCAGGACGAAATCCTGGTTCACCACGACCTTCTCCGCATAACCACCTTGGGTAATCGTTCCGTCGACGTCGGTGGAATTATAGGTGCCCACACCACCATTAAGGCAGTTCTGCTCCATTCCAGCTTGGCACTGCTCGCACTCGCCGCAAGAATTCACCAGGCAGCCCACGCCGACGCGGTCCCCCACCTGGAACTTGGTGACGTCCTCCCCCACGGCGGAAACAACGCCGGCGATCTCATGGCCGACGGTCAGCGGGAAGTGCGCCTCACCCCACTCATTGCGGATGGTGTGGATGTCCGAGTGGCAGATGCCCGCGGCCTTTATGTCGATGACGACGTCATCGGCGCGCGGGTCACGACGCTGGATGGTCACAACCTTAAAAGGTTCGTTTGGGCCTGTCTTTTGGAGTGCTTTAGCAGAAATAGTCATGGCGACCACGGTACCCCGCAGCCGCCTGACCTCGCCTAATGGAAATTTATACCAACTAAGAGAGCTTCTTCGCGATCAGCTTATTGACCTGCCCCGGGTCAGCCTTACCCTGGGTAGCCTTCATGACCGCGCCAACGATGGCGCCGGTGACCTTCTTGTTGCCAGCCTTGTACTTCTCCACGATGTCCGGGTTGGCTGCCAGGGCATCATCAACGGCCTTCTCGATTGCGCCGTCATCGCGCACGACCTCGAGTCCGCGATTGGCGACGACCTCGTCGACATCCCCCTCGCCTTCGAGGACGCCGTCAACCGCCTTGCGAGCAAGCTTGGTGGTCAGCTTGCCTTCCTTGACCAGCTCGACCACGCGCGCGACCTGAGCCGGGGTGATGTCGAGGGCGCTCAGCTCAACGCCGCCCTCATTAGCCTTACCGGTCAGGTAAGAAACCCACCAAGAGCGGGCCTCATCCGGGCTGGTTCCGGCTTCCACGGTTTCGATGATGAGATCCAAGGCGCCGGCGTTGACCAGATCGCGCATCTCCTCGTCCTTGAGGCCCCACTCCTCTTGGATGCGGGCGCGGCGAATCCACGGCATCTCTGGCAGGGTCTGGCGGATTTCCTCAACCCACTCGCGGGAGACAATCACCGGCGGCAGGTCCGGGTCGTTGAAGTATCGGTAGTCCTCGGCGGTCTCCTTCGGACGGCCCTTGGAAGTCGAACCATCCGTTTCCTGGTAGTGGCGAGTTTCCTGGACGATCTCGCCACCGTCGACAAGCACCTGCGCCTGGCGCTGCATCTCAAAGCGCACCGCCTGCTCGACGGAGCGCAGGGAGTTGATGTTCTTGGTTTCGGTGCGGGTGCCGAACTCTTCCTGGCCCACCGGGCGCAGCGACACGTTGGAATCCACGCGCATCGAGCCCTGATCCATGCGGGCATCGGACACGCCCAGTGCCGCGACGAGTTCACGCAGGGCAGAGACATAGGCGCGGGCAACCTCGGGGGCGCGCTCGCCAGCACCAATGATCGGCTTGGTCACGATCTCAATGAGCGGAATACCCGCGCGGTTGCAATCCACCAGCGAGGAGGTCGCGCCATGGATACGGCCGTCGGCACCGCCCAAGTGGGTGAGCTTTCCGGTGTCTTCTTCCATGTGGGCACGCTCAATTTCTACGCGCCACTCGGTGCCGTCATCGAGGACAACGTCAAGGTAGCCGTCGTATGCAATCGGCTCATCATACTGAGAGATCTGATAGTTCTTCGGCTGGTCCGGGTAGAAGTAGTTCTTGCGGGCAAAGCGCGACGATTCCGCAATCTTGCAGTTCAGCGCCAGACCGATCTTGATGGCGCCTTCCACGCCCTTAGAATTCACTACCGGCAATGCTCCGGGCAGACCCAGCGAAACCGGGTCCACGTTGGAGTTGGGGGCTGCGTTGAAGTTCGTGGGCGAGGTGGAGAACATCTTGGTTTCCGTATTGAGCTCCACGTGAACTTCCATGCCCATTACGGGTTCGAACTTTTCCAGGACCTCGTCGTAGTCCATCAGGTCATACATCGCAGCAGTCATGCGTGCCATCTTAGTATGTTAACGCGTCACCGTGCGCAACCGCCTAACCCAACAAGGTGATGCCGTGCGTAATAAGAATTTTGGCGATCATCGCTGCCGGATACACCATGGCATAGCCCAAGGACACACGCTGATCAGTGCTCGTCCGATTATTCACAAAAGCGAGAACTGCCGGTTGAGTCTGAGCTCCGGCCATAGCACCCGCCGTCTTTGTAGCGCCGACGCGCAGGAATCGGCGCATCACAAAGGCAAACCCGAATGCGACCAGCGTTGTGATGATGATGCCAAGGAGAAGAATCTTCCACCACGCGCCGCCTGTAAAGGCACCGGCGATCTCCCCGCCCGCATTCGTTCCGGCTTGGGCCAAGAAGAGCAACAGTCCGAGCTCGGAAAGAATCGTGTTGGCTGAGTGCGGCAATGCGGTCACTGTATTGCCGATTCGCCCAATCCGCGCCATGACCAACGCGACGATGAGAACGCCGGCGGCAGCACCGAGGTTGAAGGAAGATCCGCCCGGAAGCGGGATATCGATATGCCCTACAAAGATGCCAAGGGCCAAGCCGAGGCCGAGGGATACGGGGTTGATATCGGTTAGGCCTTGCGAAGAATCCCCAAGAAAGTTTGAGATCTCGCGCAGCGACTTCTTTGAGCCCACGACGCGCACGCGATCTCCCAGCTCCACGATGTGTTCGGGGATAGCAACCTGATCGTTGTCCGCACGGCGAACGCGCGAAATGCGCGCGCCCCACCGGTCAGACAGCTGGTTGTTCAGCTCCGCAATAGTCAGGCCAGCCAAGCTGTGCTCGGAGATAGTAATGCGACGAAAGTCTAGCTCGTGGCGGTCATCGTTGAGGATCTGCGGGGATTCACGGCCAGCGCGCTCAATGATATTGTCCAGATCTTCCGGGGCACCGACGAGCGTGACCACATCACCTGGGTGCAACACATCGAAAAACTTCGGCAGGACGATATCATTGCTGCCGACGCGCCGCAGGCGGGTCACTTGCACTTCCCCGTTGCCGATGTCTGCAATCTCTGCCACCGCGATTTCTCTCAGAATCTGCATGTGCTGGCGCGTGACGGGTGACAGGGTGTCGTCGTCATTCCCGGCGTCGCGAAGCACGAGCACCGTGGCCGCGAGCATGCCGATGACGCCGAATAAGTAAGACACCGCGTAGCCCACGGTTGCTGCGCCGGGATCACCCGTAGCTTCCGACGCCGCCGCCAACGCGGGGGTATTCGTCACAGCGCCGGCAAAAGTACCCGCGATGGTGGCATTCGATAGCCCAAAAACATAAGTGCCCAACCCCCACGCGGCAAGCGCCGCGACGATGAAGACTCCAATCATCGACAGCACTGGGCCCGTCGCCGTTTTTAGCGACTTAAAGAAGGACACCCCAGAATTATTGCCAATGCCAAAGGCAAAGAGCACCAAGCCGAGCATTCCCAGAATGGGAGGTACGGAGGCTTCCACACCAACGGCGGAGGCAGCCGCCGAAAAAGCAATACCGAGGAAGAGAACGGCGGCCGCCCCTAAGCTAATTCCCCGGGTTTTGATGCCGCCGAGCGCCATGCCGATGCCAATCAGCAAAAACACCAACAGGACCGGCTGCTCAGCGAGGAAAGCTAATACGCTTGTCATCGAAACCTTTATTAACTATGGGCGGCCTTGTCGCGGCGTTTAACCGAAGAGGGCTTGTGCGTTGGCATAACGCTTTGCCGGAACCACCTTCAGCTTGCCCACGGCATCCTCGAGCGGGACGAGATCGATGTTTTCACCGTGGAGGGCGACGCACATTCCGGACTGACCATTGTGCGCAGCACGGGCGGCGTGGGTGCCGTAACGGGTTGCCAGGACGCGGTCATACGCCGTCGGCGTGCCGCCGCGCTGGATGTGGCCGAGGACCGTCGTGCGCACGTCGTAACCAGTGCGCTTCTTGATCTCATCACCGATGACCTGGCCAATTCCGTTAAAGGTCTGGTGACCAAACTGATCGACACCGCCCGCTTCGAAGTCCATGGTGCCTTCCTTGGGAAGTGCTCCTTCGGCGACGCAGATGATGCCATACTTCTCACCCATCTGGAAGCGGCGTTCCATCGCCTTGGTGATATCTGCGATATCGAATGGGACCTCGGGGATCACCGTGTAGTGCGCGCCGCCGGCCATGCCTGCATGCAGCGCAATCCACCCAACGTGGCGGCCCATGACCTCCACGATGAGGATGCGGTTGTGGGACTCAGCAGTGGTGTGAAGGCGGTCAATCGCATCGGTGGCCACGGACACGGCCGTGTCGAAACCGAAGGTGTAGTCCGTTGCATTGACGTCGTTATCGATGGTCTTTGGAACGCCGACAACTGGGATACCGTTGTCAGAAAGCCACTTAGCACCCTTGAGAGTTCCCTCGCCGCCAATGGCGACGAGCGCATCAACCTCAGCATCGGCCATATTGGCCTTGATGGTGTCCAGCCCAGCCTTGAACTTATCAGGGTGGAGGCGGCCAGTACCAAGGATGGTTCCGCCGCGAAGGAGGATGCGGTCAATTTCAGCGTCGTCATAAAGGTCACGGCGTCGGTCTTCCATCAGACCAACCCAGCCGTCCTCGTAGCCGACGACCGTATCGCCGAACTCGTTGGATGCGGTGCGAACGACCGCGCGGATAACAGCATTCAGACCGGGGCAATCACCACCGGATGTCAGTACAGCAAGACGCATGACATCCAATCTACTCGCTTCCCTATTGGCTCGCAGTCTCCACACCAGCGTGCAGGGTATCCCGGAAGAAGAGCGAAGCAATACACCCGACGAAAAGGATCGCAGCGATAGCGACCAGCGAGTCCGCCGCGCCGGCGACCTGCATGACTGCTGATACACCGGCCACACCAATCACCGAGCCCACCTGTCGCGATGTGTTATAGACACCGGAAGCAGCTCCCATGAAATGTGCATCAATATCGCGCATCGTCGTCGCGGCATTGGATCCCCAAATAAAGGACTGTCCCGCCCCCAAGGCCGCACATGGCAGGCTCAGCCACCACCCCGAAACACCCGCGTGCATGAGGAACCACAGCACGGCGAAAGTGGCAATCAACATGCCGAAGCCCGTGAGCGCTAATAGTCGTGGATGCAGCCTATCTGCCAAAATCCCCGCTAGTGGTGACACGCACAAAGAAACCAGAGCCATCGGCGTGACGATCATTCCGGCATCTCCCGCCGATAAACCCTGCTCGACCTGCAACCACATCATGATCGGAATCATCATCGACGCAGCCATAAAGCCCATGGACACGATGGCCACCGTGCCCACGGAGTAGTTACGGTCCTTAAACAACCCAAGCGGAACGAGCGCTGCCGCCCCACGGGATGATTGCAGGCGCACGAAGATAGCCATGCCGACAATTCCGGCGACGAGGAGGGCCCAAATCCACCACGGCCAGCCAGTCTCTGGCCCTTGTTGCACCGCAAAGACGAAGCAGGTCAACGAGACAAACGACGCCCCTACCGACACGAAATCAATCCTTCCGGTCGCCGTCGGCAAGGAAGGCACCCACAGGCCGGAAAGAACAATCGCTGCAATGACAATGGGAATGTGGATCCAAAAGACCGCCTGCCACCCAAACGCGGCTACAACGAAGCCTCCCACTAGCGGTCCAGCAAGAGTGGCCAGCGAACCCACCACGCCCCAGGCACCCAACGCACGGCCGCGCCGCTCACGAGGGAAAACACGGTTGATCACCGCCATGGTCTGCGGCATCTGAATGGAGGCACCTAGGCCTTGTAGCGACCGTGCGGCGATGAGAAACTCTACGGATGGCGCCAGCGCACAAAGCAGTGCACCAAGGCCAAAGAGTCCGTTGCCGAGCTGAAACATTCGCTTCTGCCCGTAGATATCCCCTAGCCTTCCAGTAAACAGGAGAGGCACAACCACGGCGAGCAAATAGATGGCCGAGACCCACAGCACCTGATTGACGTCGGCGTTGAACTCACGACGGACGTCGGGAAGCGCAACTGCAATCATTGATTGATCCAGCAACGACATAAAGAAGCCGAGTGACAGCGCCGCCATGGCGAGCCAAGCTTGCTTTTCTGAAGTGTACGTTGCTGCGTGATTCATGGAGGGAAGTCTAGCCACCGTCCATGCAGGCGGCCTAAACTGAAGCGCATGGGAATGATTGACATTAAGAAACCACAGGACGTATCGACGGCCGCGACCGTCTCTCTGGGTCTCATTGGCGGTTGGCTCACAGCTCGGGAAACTGGAATCCGCCCGCTAGGCGGCGTTGTACTCGCCGCCGCTGGTGTCTGGGCCGGACGCAGCTGGTGGGCTAAGACGAACCCAGCCACTACGGCTGGCCTTGCTGCTCTATACACCGGCGCGTTTGGCCTCTCGCACCCGCTGGCTAAGAAGATTGGCTCCTGGCCGGCAGTCCTGGCCGTCACCGCCGCAAGCGCTGGTGCTGCCTACGCGCTTTCCGACGCCCAGTAGATCCCCACGCCCCACGTGCCGCCAACAACGCACGTGGGGTTTTGATTGTTTTCTCACCTTACCCCTACTGCACCCTATCGAACCTCCTAGCTAACAGGGTGCCACTACCCCCGTTTATAGTAGCGACTTGACGTGAATTCACTACTGGCTATGGCTATGTGCGGTGAGGGTCGGTAGAATCATTGTTAGA
>NZ_KV802434.1:81879-185278 GCF_001810695.1 Corynebacterium sp. HMSC065D07 | reverse complement strand
CACACTATTGAGTTCTCAAACATCGTTCGCACACTCAGCGCAATGAATCTTTATCATTCACCGTCTTGAGCGGCTGGAGTTCACACTCTAGTAAACAAGTTTAAACCTTGTCAACTGGGAGTTAATCTCCGTGTCACCAGCGTCTCGCGGCGACTTCGATAAATATACGCACACCCCCAACAAACAACAAATCCCCAGGTATTCATGCTTTTTCGAGCAGTTCTTATCCCGGTTGTGAATCGCAGGTCTAGAAAAACGACGAATCCCGCCGCACAAGGCGGCGGGATAGGCATGGTCTGCTCCGACTAAGAAGACCGGTTGTTAGCTGAGCTTGGCACCGGCGAAGTTCTTCTTTCCTCGTCGCAGAACAAGCCACGAACCGTGAAGCAGATCCGTAGCGTCCGGCTCCCACTCATCAGACTCAATGCGCTTGTTGTTGACGTACGCGCCACCTTCCTTGATGGTGCGTCGGGCAGCGCCCTTCGAATCGGCCAAGCCAGCGGCAACCAACAAATCAACAATGGTTCGCGGCTCCCCTGCGGAAATCTCTGCCACAGTGGTCTCAGACAAGGCACCAGCCAGGGTATTTTCGTCCAAATCAGTGAGCTCAGCTTTGCCGAACAGTGCCTGCGCTGCTAGCTCCACAGCCTTCGTAGCCTCTTCACCGTGCACCAATGTGGTCATCTCCTGGGCCAACCTGCGCTGCGCTTCACGACGGAATGGTTCGTCCGCGACCTTCTGTTCGTAGGAAGCAATCTCTTCCTGATCAAGGAAGGTGAACCAACGCAGGTAGTCGATGACCACAGAGTCGCCAGCGTTTAGGAAGTACTGGTACCACGCGTACGGGGACGTCTTCTCCGGATCCAACCACAGCTTTCCGCCACCGGTGGATTTACCGAACTTCTGCCCCTGGGCGTCCGTAACCAACGGAACGGTAAGGCCGTGAACCTTCGCACCGTTGACACGTCGGTTGAGATCCACGCCGGATACGATGTTGCCCCACTGGTCGCCACCGCCGATCTGCAGGACACAATTCAGCTCGTTATGCAGGTGCACGTAGTCGTTGGACTGAAGCAGCATGTAGGAGAACTCAGTGTACGAGATTCCGTCGGACTCCAAGCGACGCTTGACCGTGTCACGGTCCAGCATCGTATTCAAAGAAAAGTTCTTTCCCACGTCGCGCAGGAAGTCAATGACAGACATCTGAGAAGTCCAGTCCGCGTTGTTGACCATGGTCGCCGCGTTCTCACCCTCGAAGTCAATGAACTGGCGCAGCTGCTTCTTGATAGCCACCATATTCTCATTGATGGTCTCCTGCGAAAGCATGGAGCGCTCCCCCACATCCCGCGGGTCGCCGATTTGCCCCGTAGCGCCACCAGCGAGGGCGATTGGGTGATGCCCGGCCTTTTGAAAACGGCGCAGCATAATCATCGGCACCAAGTGGCCCGCGTGCAAGGAGTCACCCGTGGGGTCGAAACCGCAATATAGAGTGATGGGTTCCTCGCAAGCCGCGCGGAGGGCGTCGAGATCTGTGGACTGGTTAATGAGGCCGCGCCACTGCAGCTCATCAATGATGTTCATGGAGGCTCCTTTTACTTCGATTCCGGCTGGACGGGATAAGTGTTCGCAAAGACCACTAAATTCGCGGGATGCGTCTTAGGCATCGTCGTCAGTTGGCGGCCACGGTGTTGCGTGATCGGCCAGCATGACGGGAATACCGTTTTCAATGGGATAGGCCACCCCTAGCCGGTCATTGACCAGTACCTGTTCTTCTTCCAGGTAGTTCAGCGGGCCTTTGTCCTGCGGACACACCAAAATGTCGAGCAGCTTCGGATCAAGACTCATACCCGCCAACCCTACACCTCCTTGGAATCTGCAGAAGGAGTGGTCCCACCAAATTGCAGCTTCAGCGCCATGGAGTGATCCTGCAGGCCACGGACCGAGTTCTGGGCAATGGCGTCACGAATCTCCGTCATCTCTCGATTGAGTATCCCCAGCGCCTCAGTTACCTCTTTGACCGCTGCGGGCTCGTTGAGTTCCGTTACTTCTAAATAGGACTTCACCAAACTGCTCGAGTGCTCCTCAATCATGTCGCGGACAAGGGACTGCTGACTTGGGGCATCATCGAGCCTGTCCCAGTTGTTGAGCACCCACGTTGCCGAGGCGTCGAACTCCGTCCACGCGCGATCTACGGGCGCCGGAATGTCTCGGTGGTGCAGGCTGTAGCGAGTGCTCTTCAGGCTTGTGGTCAGCCGGTCCGCCTCAGACACCGGAGGGGCCGGAAGCTCCTTGCCCTGCCTCTCCGGCGGGATGAGAAATCCGGCTGCCGCGCCGCAGCTGGCCGCCACGATTGGCCAAAGGAATCCCAGGCCGCCGCCAGTGAGGAAGTGCAAGGCAGCGACGAGCACCGTCACTACAACTGCGGCAATTACCTTGCGAGGGGTTACGTCGTCCATGGATGCCTGCCTTCCTTGACAATGGAGAGGGTGATTTACTGATAAGCGCGAATTTCTTCGAAGGCCCCGGCCAGATCACCGTCGATGGCGTTGAAGGTTTTGCCGCCGGTGAGTTGGGCTAGCTCCTCCATCTCTTGAACATTGGCTTCACCGTACAAGATGACGAACACCGGGATATCCTTCTTGTCCGGTGGGAGCTGTTCATACGCCTCCTTAAACTGAGCAAAGGTTCGGCCGCGAGTGACCTCACCGTCGGTCATGAGCACCACGGTGCCAATATCGCCGTCGCCAGTGCTCAGCTCATCAAAGGCTTTAAGCACTGAGTCGAACGTGGCGGTTTCTCCGTCGGCCTGCAAATCCTCTACTCGATCCGCCAGTTCTTTGACCGAGCCCATGTTTTCGGTATCCATCACCGCGCGGGTCACTGGCTGAGGTTCGGACGAGTACGGCATGAGCTTGATTTGCTCGCGGTTACGGAAGGCAACCTGGCCTTGTTCTGCGGTATTGCCGTCCGCAGAGCCGTCGATAAGCGGGCGCAAGCTGCTCTTGAGAAGCTCGATACGCTCACCTTCCATAGAACCCGAGGTATCCAGCACAAGAGACGTGTTGCCGGGTTTGCGCAGCTCGTGGGCGAATGCGGCCTCCAGCGCCTGTGCAGTCTTCTCGTTAGCGGGATAAGGAAGCTCGAACATGGTGCCCGGCAGATCGGAATTGTCCACACGCAGGTGGTAGCTCTTCAGCAGCTGGGAAGAATCACGCAACCAATCAGCCAACGCCTGCACCTTAGCTTCTGCGTCATCGTCTGGGGAGCTATGAAGGGCCGTGAGTGGATAATCCGCGGAAATGACACCATCGGAAGGAATGACCACTTGTAGGTCTGCGCCTTCGTCCTGGAGCTGATAGAGCACGGATTCGTAGTTAATAATCGCGTCCGCTTGCTCCGGATGCTCGCGGAAGCGATCCGCCAACCACCCCGAGGAGCCAGAGGTGAGCGTCTGATTACCAAACAGGTCTTGGACCTTGTCCGAAGCCTTGTAGATATCCTCCTCCGTTAGCGCTCGGCCAGTGTCCGCGAAAGCGGTGGTGGCCGCAGACAAGGCGGAGAAACCCGAGTTCGACGTTGATGGGTCGGTCATCCCAAAGGTGATACCTGAATCTGAAATCTCCTGCCAGGTCGGCTGCGTGGTGTCCCATCCGTGCTTGCGTGCGATATCCTTATGCACGCCCAACGCCACAGGTGAGCGCGCGACGCTGAATTCCTTTCCCAACTTGCTATCGGCACCAATGATGCGGGCGTAGCGGTTGGTGGCGAACCACGTGGCGTCATAGTGACGGTCAAAGGTTCCTTGTTGCAGCGAACGGGAGTTCTCCAACGTGCCTGACTCCGTGGTCATGGTGATATCAAAGCCGAGCTCCTCGGAGGCCTGTTCCAGGACCGGCTCCAGCGGTGCAAGCTCCGTTGCGGCGACAATCTTCAGGTCACCGTCTTGCTCTTGCTCGCTTGAGGTTGAGTCGTCGAGCCAACTGTTTCCACTGACAGCGGAACAAGCAGCAAGAGTCATCATGCACGACACGGCGACGAATGCCTTCAGGGATCGCAACATTCACATCATCCTTTCCGGGAGTTCGTTTCCCGTGATTAATCCCAGCTCTTGCTGAATGGCTTCAAAGTCTTGCCAAGACGTGGGAGGTTGTTGAGTTGGCAGAGGGAGAGGGCTGTACTCCACGTCGGCGACCAGCTTGTCGAAGATGCTGGTCGGCTCCGTGCGGTATCCCTGCATCGCGGCAACACCTTGAATTGAACGGTCACTCACGGCGGCGGCGAAAGCCTCACCTTCCTCCGTTTGCGGGACGACGGTGGAGGTCAGCATTGCACCTGGGACGAGAGCTAAGGGAGTGTAGTCCTTGAGCTTCGTACTGCCCTCAGAATCTGATTGCTTTATAAGTTCGGCTACGTACTCGGCTTCGGTGGCCAACACCATGGGCATCTCGCCCTTCCCAAGACGCAGGTAGGTATCAAAAATTCCCTGCGTGCTAGCCTCTCCGTGTCCTTGACCGACGAGTAGTCGCTGCATGGCATCATCACCGCCTGCTCCTCCCCCGACGGAACGAATCAGGGCGGCATACTGCAGAGCTGCATTGGATTCGCGGAGGCTGGGAACCGCAACATCGACAACGCGAGGAGATCCAAAAGACGGGCTAATATCGCGCCAGCGTGTGCCTTCCTTTGACATCTCGTTCAATTTTGCAAGATCGAGGGACTTGTTACCGCCGTTGTCAACCACCAAGCCTTGAGATTCCATATCACCCACCAAATCCGTATAGACCAGTGCGATGAGTGGCGTAGAGAATGCAACCACCGAGCCGGGGTCGGCCCCAGTGATGGTCGTGAATTTATCTTTCGTCTCAGCAACACGTGCCGCGCCATCCACGACGGGCATGACGAAGTCATAGTCAGGGTCGGGCCTGCTAGCAATCTCTACCAAGTCCTGGGGCGAGAAAACGTCATACGCCACCGAGATGCCAACCTCTGCAAATACTTGTTGCTGCTCCGCGGCTTTAAAAAACTCCTCATCTTCCGGACTGATGGCACCCTTCACGTGGAGGAGGTCGCGATGCGAGGAGGGCGAACTGGGAAAGCTAAAGCTGGGCATCGAAATCCAGCCACGCCCCACGACCAC
This sequence comes from Corynebacterium sp. HMSC065D07, assembly GCF_001810695.1. Lineage (NCBI taxonomy): Bacteria > Bacillati > Actinomycetota > Actinomycetes > Mycobacteriales > Corynebacteriaceae > Corynebacterium > Corynebacterium sp. HMSC065D07. Next base: position 180,141 of record NZ_KV802434.1, on the reverse strand, counting down.
GGAGACGATAGCGACAACCAGGAAGGCGAGGGCTACGATAACTGACTTCTTTCGTCCACCCGGCTGTGCGCTACTCATGACCTAAATCATAAAAGGCACTCCGCCATGGTGCTCGACTTACCGATCGCGCACCCCCGATGCAGTCCCCCGCTGCTGCTATCCGAAAGCGGTTGCCTTAATAAGAACTGCAGAGATCAATGCGGCCACAGCGGGACAGAGAAAAGGGCGGCGACTCTGTCCCGACCATTGGGCTAAAGAAGCGAAGGCACGTTCGCGACCAATGAGAAGAGATCCTTAGGATCCTCCGGGTTGGCAATGATATCGATCTCTGACTCCAAGTCAGTGCCTCTTACAGAATCACGAAGGTAGCGAAGGGCAGAAAAGTCATTGATGGCGAATCCGACATCGTCGAAAAGCGTGATCTGGTCATCGCTTTCGCGGCCCGTCGCCTGCCCAGTAAGTACCTGGTAGAACTCGACCACTGGAAAGTCTGCCGGCTTCTGTTGAATCTCGCCCTCGATGCGCGTCTGTTCTGGGAACTCAACAAAGACCTTGGACTTGTCCAAGATTGAGCTCTCTAGCTCGGTCTTGCCCGGGCAGTCACCGCCGACCGCATTGAGGTGCACGCCAGGTGTGACGTGATGCTCGGCCAGGATTTGGTTCTGGGCTTTATCGGCCGTGCAGGTGGTGATGATGTCGGCGCCCTGTACGGCTTCATCAACACTTGAGCAAGCTGTGATGTTGAATCCCAATGGCTCCAAGTTTCGCTGGAACTTTTCTACTGCCTTCGGGTCAATGTCATAAATAGCGATGTCATCGATCCCCATTACACCGCGGAATGCAAGGGCCTGGAACTCTGACTGCGAGCCAGCCCCCACCATGGCCATACGCTTGGAGTCTTTTCTGGCTAGGTGCTTTGCCACCATGGCGGAGGTGGCCGCCGTGCGCAGTGCCGTAAGCAAAGTCATTTCGGCCTCGAACGTGGGGTAACCGTTGTCGACGTCAGCAAGCACGCCAAAAGCAGTTACCGTCTGAAAGCCACGTGCGGGGTTCGAAGGATGACCATTGACGTACTTGAAGGAGTACTCCTTGCCATTGGAGGTAGGCATGAGTTCGATGACGCCGAACGGGGTGTGAGAAGCCACGCGTGCGATTTTGTCGAATCGCTCCCATTCGCGGTAGTCCGCCTCAAGGTAGTCCACCATTCCGATAATGATGTTTTCTACTCCCTCACGCTGTATCCAGCGCGCCATATTCTCTACATCTACGAACTTGACAGCATGGTTCATTGCAATCTCCGATCTTGATTCTTGTATTAGTTCTTCGGGTGAAGGTCCGTCTGCGGCGCGGCTGGGAAGCGTGAGGTGGGAAGGTGCTTGGCCTTCCTCTCCGCCGCGATGGTGTAGATACGCTCACGCCAGGCAAACCACATGGCAGCGAACACCGGAATGAGAAGCAGCGTAGAGGCCAGAGCGAAGGTTCCGATTGGGTAGTCAAAAGCCATAAGGATAATGACCACCGCGATGAAGGCAAGCACAGACCAATCACCTGCTTGGCCGAAGGGCGAGCGATAATTTGGACGGGTATAGCGCCCCTTCTTTGCCAGGTGCACAAATTTGATGTGCGACATGGCCACGGCGGCCCACGACGCCAACGTGCCCAGCGCGGCCAGATTCAACACGATCTCGAAAGCCATCTCGGGCACCACATAGTTAAGAAACACACCAGCGAGACCGACGAAGGCGGCCATCACGATGCCTCCATAAGGAACGCCAGATTTGGACATGCGGGCACCGAATTTGGGCCCGGAGCCAGCAGTAGACATGTTGTACATGATGCGGCCCGTCGAATACAGACCGGCATTCAATGAGGAAATCGCAGCGGTGATTACCACCAGCTGGAAGATAGGCGCAGCATAACCTGCGCCAAGTGACTCAAAAAAGGTCACGAATGGCGATACTTCTGTGACGTAGGTGGTGCAGGGCAAAACCAGGGTCAGCAGCAGCACGCTGCCGAAATAAAAGACCACGATACGGAATAGAACACTATTCACCGCACGCGGAATATGCTTTTCGACGTCCTTTGTCTCACCCGACGTGGTACCTACCAACTCGATGCCTGCATAGGCAAAGACAACGCCCTGGATGACAATTACTGCAGGCAACAGGCCATTAGGAAGCCAACCACCGGCATCAGTAATAAGGCTGAACCCGGTTGGATCACCGTTGGGGTGGCCTAGTATGACCACACCGATCGCCACGACCATGAAGATGATCAGCGCAACGATCTTGATCATGGAGAACCAATACTCCAGTTCGCCAAAGATCTTCACCGAGAGCATGTTGAACAAAAGGATGCTACATACGACGCCGAGGGCGAGCAGCCACTGCGGAACCGCGTCCAACCACGAGGTATATTGCCCAAACCATTTGATGTAGATAGCCACCGCGGTACCATCCGCCACCAAGGTGGCTGCCCAATTTCCCCAGTAAAGCCAGCCCGTCACGAAGGCAGTCTTTTCACCGTAGAACTCACGCGCATAAGAGACGAAGGAACCCGAACTCGGGCGATACACGATGAGTTCGCCGAGCGAGCGCAGAATGATGTAGCCGAAGAATCCACACACCAAGTACAAGACGGCGAGGAACGGTCCCGCCGTTTGTAGGCGCCCGCCGGTGCCGAGCAGCAACCCGGTGCCGATGGCAGAGCCAATGGCAATCATCTGCAGCTGACGGTTGCTCATCCCCTTCTGGAGACCGTGGTCTTCCGAAGCATAGACCGCTTTCTCTTTCTCATGAGACTCCGTGTTGGGCGGCCGAAGTGTTTCAGTCATAAGGAAAATAGTCCTTTCCGAATCCGGAACGCGATGGAGCTTCGCATTCCCTAAGGAAACGTTATAGGAACCTTATGAGACACACCTCACGTGTACCCCCGTTTTGTGGTGCACGACAACTATGTGCAGTGGAAAAGAGCGCTCTGCGTCACCCCCACATAAGAAAAGAACCGCATGGTCATAAGGACCATGCGGTTTAAGAAGCTGGCGGGTTTAGCGCAGCGGAATCTGCGCCCATTCGCGCGCGCCACGAGCACGCTCGCGAACCTTTTCGCGCTGTTCCACCACGCGGATACCGGCGGTGCCGCCCTTAGTGGAGCGCGACGCCACTGCCCCATCAATGGTCAGCACCTCGCGAACCTCTGGGAGCAGGCGCTTGTCGACGCCCGCCAATTCCTCATCAGTGAGATCCACCAGGTCAACGCCGCGGGACTCTGCAATCTGCACGCACGCACCGGAGGCCTCATGAGCCTCGCGGAAAGGAACGCCTTGGCGCACCATCCACTCAGCCAGATCAGTGGCCAAAGTGAAACCGCGCGGTGCGAGCTCGCGCATGCGATCTTCGTGGAAGGTCAGGGTTTCGACCAATCCGGTCATCGCCGGCAGCAAGAGGTTCAACTGCGCCACCGAGTCGACGATGGGCTCCTTATCCTCCTGCAGATCACGGTTGTAGGCCAAGGGCTGCGCCTTAAGCGTTGCCAGCAGCCCGGTAAGGTTGCCGATGAGCCGGCCGGTCTTGCCGCGGGTCAACTCCGGTACGTCCGGGTTCTTCTTCTGCGGCATGATCGACGAGCCCGTGGACCAGGCATCATCCAAGGTGACGTAGCCATACTCTGGAGTACACCAGTAGATGATCTCCTCGGATAGGCGCGACATGTCCACGGCAATCTGGGTAAGGACGAAGGCCGTTTCGGAAGCAAAGTCCCGTGCTGCCGTGCCATCCAGAGAGTTCTCTGCGGAGGAGTCGAAACCGAGCTCCTCGGCGATAGCCTCCGGGTCCAAGTGCAGCGAGGAACCAGCGAGTGCACCCGAGCCATAAGGAGACACGGCTAAGCGCTTGTCCAGATCCTGGAGGCGCTCAATATCACGCAGCAACGGCTGGGCGTGTGCGAGCAGCTCGTGCGCTAGCAGAACTGGCTGCGCTGCTTGGGAGTGGGTCTTGCCCGGCATGATGGCATCCGGGTGAGCCTCGGCCTGATCAGCCAGGGCTTCCACTAAGTCGGTGACTTGGAGCGCGATATCGCGGATGGCGTCACGAATCCACATCCGGAACAGGGTGGCTACCTGGTCGTTGCGGGAACGTCCAGCGCGCAGGCGTCCACCAACCTCGGGGCCAACAATGTCGATGAGCCCGCGCTCCATCGCGCCGTGGACGTCCTCGTCTGTCGGCAGCGGGGTGAATTCACCAGAAGCAACCTTCTCCCCTAATTCGCTCAGGCCGTTGAGCATGGTGTCCAGGTCGGCGTCGGACAGCAGTCCAGCCTTGTGCAGGACCTTAGCGTGGGCCTTGGAGGCCAGCACATCATAGGGGGCGAGGACCCAGTCGAAGTGGGTGGATACGGACAGGGCAAACATCGCCTCGGAAGGGCCGCCCGAAAAGCGGCCTCCCCACAACGCGCCCTCGTTAGTCTTGTGCATCGTTTCCTTATCTTGACCTTGGCTGTGCTGGTTTACTTGCCTGTGGGGAAACCGCCGTCGCGGTCACGCTGGTTGGAGATCTGCGTCGACAGACCGTGCAGCTGGACAAAGCCCTTGGCCGCAGTCTGATCGAAGGTATCACCGGTGTCATAGGTGGCCAGGTCGAAGGAGTACAACGACTGGCCAGAGCGACGGCCATTGACGGTGGCGGTGCCGGCATGCAGAACCATGCGAATATCGCCGGTGACGTTCTCTTGGGTGGACTCGGTGAAAGCATCCAGGGAGCGCTTCAGCGGCGAGAACCAGAGACCATCGTAGACCTCCTCGGACCAGCGGGCGTCCGTGAGGCGCTTGTAGCGGGCCAGCTCACGCTCCACGGTGACATCTTCCAGCGCCTCGTGGGCCTTGATGAGCACCATGGCGCCAGGAGCTTCGTAGACCTCGCGGGACTTGATGCCCACCAGGCGGTCCTCCACCATGTCGAGACGGCCAATGCCCTGTGCACCAGCGCGGCGGTTGAGCTCCTCGATGGCCTGAAGGACGGTCACCGGCTTGCCGTCGATCGCAGTAGGAACACCCTTATCAAAGGTGATGGTCACCTCGTCCGGGGCATTGCCCAAGTCCGGCTGCTCGGTATAAGCGTAGAGGTCCTTTGTCGGCGGGTTCCACAGATCTTCCAGGAAGCCGGTCTCGACCGCACGGCCCCACACGTTCTGGTCAATCGAAAACGGGGACGCAGCGGACTGCTCGATCGGAAGGTTGATTTCCTCAGCGAAGGCAATGGCCTTATCGCGGGTCCAGGCGTAGTCACGCGCCGGCGCAATGATTTCCAGTGCCGGATCCAATGCGCGGAAGGAGACCTCGAAACGCACCTGATCGTTACCCTTGCCCGTGCAGCCGTGCGAAACATGGGTACCACCGTGGGCCTGAGCGGCCTCTACAAGGTGCTTGACGATGAGCGGGCGCGAGATAGCAGACACCAGCGGGTACTGCTTCATGTACATGCCGTTCGCCTTGATGGTGGGCAAGCAGTACTCTTCTGCGAACTCATCTTTTGCGTCGACAACGATGGACTCGACAGCACCGCAGTCGAGAGCACGCTGGCGCACAGATTCCATATCCTCGCCGCCCTGACCAAGGTCAAGGGACACAGCGATAACCTCGCCGCCGGTCATCTTGGCCAAGTAGGGAATGGCGACGGAAGTATCCAGACCGCCAGAGTAGGCAAGCACAACGCGTGCAGTCATAGTAGTTTGCTCCTTTAAGACAGACAGGTGCTAAAAATTGAACTGATTTATATTATACAGACTTACGTATAAATGTTAAATGCCGCGGCTGGTGAGCTTTTCTGCAAGCTCACGGCCTCCTAGTCCTTCACGCGCTAGGACAAAGATGGTGTCATCGCCTGCAATACAACCCACCACATCTGGCAGGCCCACACGATCAATGAAGGATGCTAGGTACTGGGCAGCGCCCGCGGGCGTGCGGAGCATCGCGATATTGCCGGAGAAATCGTGGGAGACCACGAGTTCATCGAGCATGCGGCGCAGCTTCTCGCGCGGACCGTTGAGCTGGTCTTCGAATTGCTCCAACTCGCCGCCCACCACGTAGAAGGACCGGCCACCATCGCGTTTTACTTTCTTGGCGCCCAGCTCATCGAGGTCACGCGACAAGGTGGCTTGCGTGATGTCGATTCCCTCATCGAGCAAGAGCTCGGAGAGCTGGACTTGGCTCGTGACCCGTGTGCGGTCAAGAATCTCCAAGATCTTTGCTTGGCGGGCATTGCGCGTCGTTGGGGTTGTCGTCATTCGCTTAGTTCTCCTCCTGAGCTGCAAGAAGCCACACGAGCAGCGCCTTCTGTGCATGGAGACGGTTCTCCGCCTCGTCAAAGACACGGGACTGTGGTCCGTCAATCACCTCAGCAGTCACTTCGTTGCCGCGGTAGGCCGGTAAGCAGTGCAGGAAGATCGCTTCTTCCTTGGCACGGGACATAACCTCTGGGGTGACCTGGTAAGGCAGGAACGGGGTGCGACGGTCCTTGCCGTCATCTTCCTGCCCCATGGAAACCCACGTGTCGGTGATAACAACGTCGGCGCCGTCGACGGCCTCGAGAGAATCAGTCACGGTCACCGTGCCGCGCTTCCGGGCACGTTCCACAAACTCCGGCTGCGGCTGGAAACCTTCCGGCGCAATGATCGTCATCTCCATGCCCGCGGTGGCAAAGCCCAACATATAGGAGTTGGCCATGTTGTTGTTGCCATCACCCAGGTAGACGGCCTTGCGGCCAGCCAGGTCACCGAAATTCTCGCGGCAGGTCACCAAATCCGCCAGGATCTGGCACGGGTGCAGGTCATCGGACAGAGCGTTGACGATGGGTACCGTCGCGGTTTCAGCCATCTCTAGCAGGTTTTGGTGCGCGTAGGTGCGCCAGACAATTGCCTCGACAAACCGGGAGAGAACAGCAGCGGTGTCCTGGTACGTCTCGCCTTTGCCCATCTGCGTGGACTTTGTCTCCGTGACGATGGCGTGCCCGCCCAGGTGAGCAATTCCCGCCTCGAAGGAGAATCGCGTGCGCGTCGACGTCTTGTCAAAAAGAACCGCGACCGACTTCGGGCCCTCCAGCGGACGCTCGGAGAAGGGGTCCCTCTTCAGCTTCAAGGCAAGGTCCAAGACCTCTGCCTGTTCCTCCGCTGTGAGGTCGTCATCTGCCAAGAAATGGCGCACGCTCATCCTATTTCCTCCAGTACCTTATGCAGGCGATCGATTGCTTGCGTGAGTTCTTCATCGGTGATCACTAGCGGCGGGGTCAAGCGCATGACCTCGCTGCTTGGGGCGTTGAGGATGAGACCGTGGTCCAAGCCTGCAGCCACAACGTCCTTAGCCACCGATTTATTTAATACAACTCCTAGCATAAGCCCTCGGCCACGCACAGACTGCACAGCCGGAGATTTAGCTAGCTCGGCGCGTAGCCACTCCCCCTTACGGGCGACGTCGGCGAGGAAGGGGGCGTCGACAAGCTCCAGCACCGTCGCTGCCGCCGCACAGGAAACGGGATTGCCGCCGAAGGTCGTGCCGTGGGAACCCGGGGTGAAGAGATCCTTTGCCTGACCACGGGCAATGGTGGCGCCGATCGGCATACCCGCGCCCAAGCCCTTAGCCATGGTGATGACGTCAGGAAGAACGCCCTCATGCTGGAAAGCGAAGAAATCACCGGTGCGCCCCACACCAGTTTGCACCTCATCGACAATCATGAGGATCCCGTGCTTGGTACAGAGCTCCCGCACGGCGCGCAGGAATCCATCGGGCGCGGGTATCACACCAGTCTCCCCCTGAATGGGCTCCAAGATGATGGCGGCGGTATCCTCCGGGTTCTGTTCCACCAAGGTGGTCAAGTAGTCAATGTCGCCGTAGGTATAGAACTCCACTCCGCCTGGGAAAGGTTCGAAGGCCTTGCGCTTGGCAGGTTGCCCGGTCATAGCGAGAGAGCCCATCGTCCTGCCATGGAAACCGTAGTGCGCGGCGAGGATGCGGCGGCGGCCGGTCAAGCGCGCCAGCTTAAAGGCAGCCTCATTGGCTTCCGCTCCGGAGTTGGAGAAGAAGACACGGGCGTCGCTATCCCCCACCTTCTCCAGGAGTTTGCCCGCAGCCTCGACGACGGGTTTGCTGGCAAAGAGGTTGGAGACATGCCCAACGGTCGCCACCTGAGCGCTGACCGCCTCGACGATGGCCGGGTGGGCATAGCCCAGCGAGTTCACAGCAATGCCGGCGAGCATATCGATGTATTCTTTACCGTCTTCATCGGTCACCGTGGCGCCCTTGCCGGACACGATGGCCACGGGTGGGGTGCCGTAGGTGTTGCTTAACACCTCTCCCCACCGTTGCGTCAGTGTGGTCTGCGCGGTCATTTCTTATCGTCCTTCCTAAAGATCGTGCCTTCTGGGTAGTCCTCACGGTTGTAATCATTGGGCAGCACCATCGTGCCGATGCCGCCCGTAGTGAGCAGCTCTAGTAGCACGGCGTGGGCGATACGCCCGTCGATGACGTGGGCGGCGCTCACATCTCCCTCGACAGCCATAAGGCAGGACTCCATCTTCGGAATCATGCCCGAATCCAGGCCTGGGAGCAGGGCTTTGAGTTTGTCGACCTCAATTTTCGACACCAGTGAATCGCGATTGGGCCAGTCGGTGTACAGGCCCTCCACATTGGTGAGGATGACAAGGCGCTCAGCACCCAGTGCTCGTGCCAATGCACCGGCTGCGATATCCGCGTTGATGTTGTAGACCTCGCCGTCATTTCCGGGAGCGATAGTCGAGACCACTGGAATGCGTCCAGCCTCGATGATGTCCATGACGGCGGAGGGATCGACGCTGACGATGTCTCCCACCATGCCGATATCGGTGGGCTCGCCGTCGACGTCGACAAACCGCTTGCGGGCTTTAAACAGACCCGCGTCCTCACCGGAGGTTCCCACGGCGTAGGGACCGTGGGAGTTGATGAGATTCACCAGACCGCGACCCACCTGGCCGAAAAGAACCATGCGAACCACATCCATGATTTCCGGGGTGGTCACGCGGAAACCGCCCTTGAATTCTCCTTCAATGCCCAGCTTGCCCAGCATCTCATTGATCTGCGGGCCCCCGCCGTGCACCACCACGGGCTTAGCGCCCACGGTGCGCAGGAAAACCATGTCGGCGGCGAAGGCGGCCTTGAGCGAGTCATCCACCATCGCGTTGCCACCGTACTTCACGACGACGATCTTGTCGCGGTAGTGCTGCAGCCACGGCAAGGCTTCCGCGAGCACAGTAGCGCGGTCTACATTGCTGAGTCCCTGAATCATCTTTCCTCCCTGTTTCTCTTAGGAGCTGTACGCGGAGTTGATTTCCACGTAGTCGTGGGACAAGTCGGTGGTGCGCACGAAAGCGGTACCGCTTCCACCAGTACCTAGGTCAACGCGTACGTCAATGTCAGCCCCGGAAAGGTCAACATCACGCGCGCCGGGCGCGCCGGTGGACCCAACGCACACAGCCTGGTTATTGAAGAACACCGAGATGTTCTCCGGATCCATATCAGCCTCTGCCATGCCAACTGCGGCGAGCACGCGACCCCAGTTGGGATCCGAGCCGAACATCGCACACTTGAAAAGGTTGTCGCGCCCCAAGGTGCGCGCGGCGTTCAGCGCCTGTTCATCGGTGGAGGTTCCTTCGACCGTGATCTTCACGCGCTTGGTCACACCCTCGGCATCTGCCTGGAGCTGATCCGCGATATCGGAACACACCGCCAGAACAGCAGCATCCAGCTCTTCCTGGCTAGGCTCAACATCGGAAGCGCCAGAGGACAGGATGATGACCGTGTCATTGGTGGAGGTCGAGCCGTCAACGTCAAGCGTGTTGAAGGTCTGATCACTAGCGGTCTGCAGGGCGGAGTGCAGGGCTTGTGGAGAGGCCACGGCATCCGTCGTCACGCATACCAACATGGTGGCCAGAGAGGGAGCCATCATGCCCACACCCTTGCCCATGGCGCCCATGCTCCAGCCCTCGGCCTTAAAGAGCGATTCTTTGACCACGGTATCGGTGGTCATGATTGCCTCCGCGGCGGCCTGACCGTGCGATTCATCAGAACCGAGATCCCCGGCAACCGCTTCAATACCGGCCAATGCCTTCTCCATGGGAAGCAGCTCTCCGATAAGACCCGTCGAGCACGCCGCGATGTTGGCTGCGGGGATATCTGTGTGCTCGGAGACAGCGGCTACCATCGCCGCCGCATCCTTGTCCCCTTGCACGCCGTTGCAGGCATTCGCGTTGCCTGAGTTATAAATGACGGCTTGGATGGCACCGTCCGCTACTGCTGCACGGGAAAGCTTCACGGGAGCGGCCACCACGCGGTTACGGGTAAACACTGCGGCTGCATCAAAGTTGGGACCTTGATTGACCACAAGGGCCATATCCGGCTTTCCGGAGGGCTTAATCCCAGCCGTCGTGGCGCCAGCGAGGAAGCCGGCGGGTGCAGTAATCATTTCTAGTTTCTCCTTGTCTTAGCGGAACTACAGTTCCAGCGGGATTGGGTGGCGCGAGGAACGCGCGGGCGAGTATTTGGCTATCTAGGGGGCGACGGCTGCCTGCGGCAGGCCCAGAGTTTCCTCCCAGCCCAAGGTGAGGTTCATGCACTGAACGGCCGCGCCGGCGGTGCCCTTGCATAGGTTGTCTAAAGCCGCAGTGATGACAAGACGGTTAGCGCGCTCATCCACGTGTGCCTGAATATGAACCATGTTGCTGCCCACCACGTTCTGGGTTTGCGGTTGCTGGCCTTCCGGAAGCACAAGGCAAAATGGCTCGTCGGCGTAGAACTCACGGAAAGCCTGGGCAACACGGCGCTTGTCGACGCCCCCCTTCAGCGGCGCCGTAATCGTGGCCAAAATGCCGCGCGGCAGAGGGGCAAGCACTGGAGTAAAACTCACGGACACCGGCTCCTGAGTAAAGGGGTGCAGGTTCTGCAGTACTTCCGGGGTGTGGCGGTGGGTGCCACCCGGCTTGTAGGCCTTGAGGTTGCCCATTGTCTCCGCGCCCAACTGAGCTACGGAGGCCTTCTTACCGGCTCCGGATACACCGGTAATCGCGATGACGGACAGGTCCGGCTCAATTAGCCCTTGCGCCACGGCAGGAAGGGCCCCCAGGGTAATCGTGGTGGGAAAACACCCTGGAACAGCGACGCGGTTGCTGCCCTGGAGCTTCTCGCGGTTGCCGGGAACTTCCGGGATCCCGTAGGGCCACGCGCCGGCATACTCACCGCCATAGAATGCATCCCAATCTTCTTTGTTGCGGAGGCGGAAATCGGCGGCACAATCGATGACGGTGACGGACTCCCCCAGCTGACGGCCAATCTCCGCCGAATGCCCGTGCGGCAAACCGAGGAATACGATGTCATGGCCGGCGAGGACTTCTGGGGTGGTGTCCTCGATGACACGGTCTGCCAACTGCGGCAGATGCGGCATGAGTTCGGAGACTCGCCCGCCAGCATTAGAGTGTCCCGTGAGCGCGCCAATGCGCAGATCACCTGAAAGGTACGCTGGGTGCGACAGCACGAGGCGTAGAATTTCGCTCCCTGCATAACCTGTGGCTCCGGCGATTGCTACTGAAATACTCATGCAGCCACCCTAGCAAATAATGCAGTCCGCCGTATGTTATTCAAGAAAAACAGCCGCCGTATTTCTTCATTCCATAAACGGCAAAGCTCGGATTCTCGCGGTACAGTGCGAGAATCCGAGCTTTGGAATAGGAAATAGGAGTGACGCGGGGCCGGCTAACTCCGGGCCCTTTTATGAAACGAGGGCTGCATTTGGACTACATGACACGGGAAGAGACGTCCCCCAGTCCTTCCGAACCAGATACGGCCTTCTTTCCTGCGTAGCCTAGGTAGCCCTGTGGGCCAACGAAGTGGATGCCGCCCTGCGCATCGGCGATAGCGGTGACTTCATTGAATTGGTGAACTTGGCCTGGCTGCAGACGCTTGAAATTCGTGGTCGTAAGCCCTTGGTTGAAGCAATCAGCTTTAGAGCGGCCTGCATGGTAAATAAAACGCGGTGCCAGTTGGCCCGGCGGGTTGCACTGCGGGCTGGTAGCTCGTGCGCCTTCGGACAAACATGCTACGTAGGTTCCTTCGATATTCGCGCTTTCACAGTTGACGGTGCCATCGGCATTGGAGAAGCCTTGAGACAGGTCGGCGGAGGCATGCGGGGCAATTGTGAGTGCACCGGCAACGGCGGCGGTGGCGGTAAGACGGGACAACAGACGCATGGTGTAGACAATCCTTTCGGGGGTTGGAAACGCTGCACCTCTGAGGCTATGAGCCAAGCCACACACCTACCAGTGCTGGGGGATCTTTCCCCACGCCTTCGCACGCTTGCGCAAAGGGAAACCCGGCCCACCTGCAGGGTGAACCGGGTTGATGAATTAATAGATGCCGATACGCTAAGCCCGCATCTGTGCGCCGAGACGCTGCTTTGCCAGCTCCGCAGCGGCGAGACGATGCTGGTTCGCTTCCTCATCGGTCAGCGTGCGGTCATCCGCACGGAAAAGAAGCTGGAAAGCAAGGGATTTCTTGCCCTCACCAAGCTGCTCGCCCCGGAAGACGTCGAAAAGCTCCACGGACTCCAGCAGCTCACCGGCGCCCTCCTCAACGACCTTACGAACCTCTTCAGCCGGGGTGGCATCATCGACGACCAACGCGATGTCTTGGTGCAGGGCCGGGAAGGAGGACAGCACAGGTGCCGGGAACTTTTCCTCCAACGGCAGTGCTGAGACATCGAGCTCCATGGCACACGTGCGTGCAGGAAGCTCCAAAGCCTCAAGAACCTGCGGGTGCAGCTCACCCGCATAACCCACGACCTGCTCTTCATCATCGGCGAGGACAATTGCGGCACAGCGACCCGGGTGCCACGGAAGCTGTTCGGCTGCCTTAACTGCAACGTCAACACCAGCGGAACGAGCCACCTGGCGCGCAGACTCGATCGCATCTGCATAGCTATACGCGCGGCCGGTCCCCCACGGACCTTCGTGCTCAATGTTGCCGGTAGCTACCGTAGCCACGTGCAGCGGCTGCAGAGGCAGGGACTCCAAAAGCTCAGCCACGACGGACTCCTCCGGGCGGGACTCCACCGAAGACATCGGCGACACATCAGCGCGCTTGAATGCCACCTGCTGGAGGCCGAAAAGGGCAAGGTCGCTTCGGCCACGGGCCACGTTGCGGGCGATGGCCTCAAGAAGGTTCGGGAGCAACGTCGTGGACAGAATGGCCTTGTCGGACTCGAGAGGATTCTGCACGGCCACCGTCTTACGTCGCGGATCCTCCTTGTCCAAGCCCCATGTATCAAAGGTGTCGTTCGGGATAAACGGCGCCGGCAAGACCTCGGCATAACCGGCATAGGCCAAAGCGTGGCCAATAGCGCGGCGGCGCTTCTGGGCCGGCGTCAGACCGCGACCGCCTGCCGGGGTCGGCAGCACAGTGGGAATGTCCTCTAGCCCTTCTAGGCGCAGGACTTCCTCAATGAGGTCGACGTCCATGGAGATATCCGTGCGCCACGTCGCCGGGGTAACTTGCAGCTCATCACCGTTGTCGGTGACGTCGCAGCCCACCTCGCGCAGGCGCTGGATAATGGTGTCGCGGGAGTACTGCACGCCGGCGTATTCGCTGGGCTTGGCGGTGCGCAGGGTGATGGGCTCGCGCTTGGCGACGTCTCCCACGAGCGTCCTGCCAGCCTCGATGGTGCCGCCAGCAATCTGCTGCAGTAGCGCGCAGGCAACGTCGAGGGCGACCTCGACGATGGCCGGGTCGACGCCGCGCTCGAAGCGGCGGGACGCCTCAGAGGAAAGCTTGTGACGGCGAGAGGTCCGGGCCACGGTGATCGGATCCCAGATGGCGGACTCGAAGTAGACATCCGTGGTCTCATCGGAAATCTCTGAGGTCGTACCGCCCATGACACCGGCGAGGGACTGAATGCCGTTGTCATCACAGATGACCACGTCACCAGCCGACAGCTCACGCTTGACGTGATCTAGGGTCTCGAACTTCTCCCCTTCTGCGGCATTGCGCACCACGAGGTTGCCGCTGATCACATTGGCATCGAAGGCGTGCATCGGGGCACCCAGCAACAGCATGACGTAGTTCGTGACGTCGGTGGCCACGTTGACGCTGCGCTGGCCGGACAACATGAGCTCGCGCTCCATCCAAAATGGGGTTCGGGCAGCGGGGTCGATGCCGCTGACCTTGCGCAGACCAAAGCGCTGGGCTTTGGTTTCCTCGCGCAGGTCAACGTCGATAAGCGCGCCCTGTGCCTGAGGAACAGCAGAGATATCTACACCGGCCGCGCTCGGGTCCTGGGCCACGTCCGGGAAGGTGAGGTCAAACGCCGAAGCCACCTCGCGGGTCAAACCGCGCGCGGAGAGGGCGTAGCCGCGATCCGGGGTGATGTTGACGTCGAAGGCAGTATCAGCCAGACCGATGATGGGGCGGGCGTCCTCGCCGACCTTGTCCGCCACCTCGTCCCCTAGAACGATAATGCCGTTGGCCTTGTCGCCGAACCCGAGCTCAGCGGCGGAGCACATCATGCCGTTGGAGATGTGGTCATAAGTCTCGCGAGCAGCAATCTTGAAGCCGCCGGGCAGCTCAGCACCTGGGAGAGAGACCACGACATAGTCATTGAGACGGAAATTGCGGGCGCCACAGATGATGCCCTGCAGCTCGCCGGTGCCATTTGCGTGGCCAACGTTGACCTGGCAATAACGGATTGGCTTCTTGAACTGCGTGAGCTCTTCAATCTCGACGACCTGGCCAATGACCAGCGGGCCGGTCGTCTCTGGGAGGGCCTCAAATCCCTCGGTTTCAAAACCAACGCGAACAAAGCCGGAGTCCAACTCTTCGGAAGGTACGCTCCAGCCGGAATTCGCGGTGCCCAGGATGCGGGTAACCCAGTCTTGGGAAATAAGCATTGTTTTCTCTCTATCCTTTCTCTGGGTTCCTATGCCTGCACGCCGAAGGGCAGGGTGAAGCGAACATCGCCTTCAACCATGTCACGCATATCGGTCAGACCATTGCGGAACTGCAAGGTGCGCTCAAGGCCCATGCCGAAGGCGAAACCTGTGTACTCCTCGGGGTCGATGCCCACGGCACGCAGAACGTTGGGGTTGACCATGCCGCAGCCGCCCCACTCGATCCAGCCGGCGCCGCCCTTCTTATTCGGGAACCACACATCGACCTCGGCCGAGGGCTCGGTGAACGGGAAGTAGTTCACGCGCATGCGGGTGGTGGTCTCGGGGCCAAAAAGAACCTTGGCTAGGTGCTCCAGGGTGCCGCGAAGGTGGGCCATGGTCAGCCCCTTGTCCACTGCTAGGCCCTCCACCTGGTGGAAGACCGGAGTATGGGTGGCATCGAGTTCGTCGGTGCGGAAAACGCGACCCGGGCAAGCGATGTACAGCGGTACGTCTCGCTCAAGCATCGTGCGTACCTGCACCGGCGAGGTATGCGTACGCAAGACCTGCTTGGAGCCTTCCTTGCCCACATGGAAAGTGTCCTGCAACGTACGCGCAGGGTGATCGGGCTTGAAGTTCAGCGCATCAAAGTTAAAGTACTCGGCCTCAACCTCCGGGCCGTCGGCAATCTCCCAGCCCATGCCCACGAAGATGTCGGCGATGCGCTCCGACAACGCGGTAATAGGGTGCAAAGCACCAGTCTGCGCCCGCGTGGTGGGGACGGTAACGTCGACTTTCTCCGCCTTCAGCTGAGCGGCGCGAGCCTCCTGCTCCAGCACTTCACGAATCTGTGCAAAGCGCTTTTCCACCTTGCCGCGGGCCATGTTTACGGCACGACCGGCGTCCTTGCGCTGATCCTTGGGCAACTGGCCCAGCGACTGGCGGGCCTGCGGAATATAGCCACCGTCACCAAGGTGTTCGCGGCGGGCGGAGGTGAGCTCGTCGAGGTCGGATGCAGCCTCGAAGGCGGCAATGGCCTTCTCCGCGGCGGCCCCCAGGGCCTCTTCGGTCAATTCGATCTGAGGTGTATCGGACACGTGCCTTGATTACCTTCTTCTCGCACAAAAACTAACGCGAGCTATCTTACCGTGCTTAACGACTACTGTGGCCACCAGCCCTAGTCACAGAGCAGAGCTAGCTGTTCTGTTGCTTGGCTGATTCATAAAGACAAATGCTGGCGGCCGTAGCCAGGTTGAGTGACTCTGCACGCCCAAGAATCGGAATGCGCACACGCATGTCAGCTTCATCCAAGAGCTCGCCCAGTCCATGTGCTTCGTTACCGAATAACCAGGCGGTGGGTTGGCTCAGATCTGCCTCAGCTAGATCTACTTCACCATCAGCAGCCGTGGCTAGCACCTGCATCCCGGAAGAGCGCAGCTTGCCCAGGACGTCCTTGATGTTGGGATCGCGAGCAACGGGTACATGAAACAGCGACCCCGCCGACGCGCGCGCGACCTTGCAGCCCAAAGGGTCGACCGCCTCACCGGCGAAGATGACACCGTCCGCCCCCATGGCGTCCGAAGTCCTAATCAGGGTACCTGCGTTGCCAGGCTCAGACGTCAGCACTGGGACTGAGACCAGCTGTGGTTTGCCCGCCAGAATCTTGCCGGCGCTCCACAGGACGGGGCGGCACACGGCGAAGAGCCCGGTGCTCGTCGCGGTATCAGACAGGTGCTTGGCCGCCTTATCCGTGATGGGGTGGACATAGACGTCCATATATCCGCAGGCTTGCACGATGTGGGCGAAGCGCTCGGCGGCTCTTTCCGTCACGAAGACGTCGGTCGCCGCTCCCGTGGACACCGCCGCGTCCACAGCGTTTTCGCCCTCGATGATGAAGCGCTCCGCCTTACGACGGTTGGCCGCGCGGTGCAGCTTGGCCGCATTGACTACGCGCGGCGTGCGTTCGGTAAAAGCAGAGGAGAAATCCAGATCCATGTATGTGACGGTACCGACCGAGCTTCACATTGAAAAGTCCCGCTTGCCCACCACGTTCGGGCGGGCAAGCGGGATAAGAGTTCTCCGCGATTCTCTGCAGACGGTTACTTCTTCAGCGGTACGCCGTTTGCGTCCTTATCGTAATTGGAGAAACCACCGGCGATGAACACGAGCTCAACCCACTTCCAGATCACCAATCCAGCGACGAGGAAAATACCAATGATGATAAAGGAAGTAATAAGGCCGACGACGGCAAGAGCCAGCTGCCACATACCGCGCTTCGTGCGGCCGAGGTAGAAGTTATGAACTCCCAATTCACCCAAGAAGAAGCACAAGAGCAGTGCTACTACCCATGACTTTTGCTCTCCTCCAGCCTGTGGCTGCTGGCCGTAGTGTGACTGGTAAGCGTCCTGCTGCGCTGGAACATTCTGAGCCGGCTGCGAACCACCATACGGGGCCGCGCTATATCCGTACTGGTCGTTCGAAGACCCGAAGGGGTTTGCCTGTTGCGGCTGTCCTCCATTAGAAGCGCCGCCATTGGGCTGATAAGCGTTGTTCGGGTTGGTCATTTCTCTTCTCTCCTTCACACCATGTATCTCTGGCCAGCCCCAAGGACTAAGGGCAGACGGCTTTCATGACAGTACTGTGCAATGTAACACAATCCCTCGGGAGAAGCAGGGCTTAAGGGTTCTTGCGGGCATTACTCCCGCAACGACAAAACCCACCGTCCCTTCATCAGGGGCGGTGGGTTCATCTGGCGTCTACGCGCGGTGCTTAGGCAGCCTTCGGAGCGTTGACGTCCTCCGGAAGTGCAGCCTTAGCAGCCTCGCACAGTGCGGAGAAAGCCTCGAAGTCATTAACTGCAAGCTCGGCGAGGATCTTGCGGTCAACCTCGATCTCAGCCAGGCGCAGGCCGTGGATCAGGCGGTTGTAGGTGATGTCGTTCATACGAGCAGCAGCGTTGATGCGCTGGATCCACAGCTTGCGGAACTCGGACTTACGGGCGCGACGATCGCGGTAAGCGTAAGTCATGGAGTGCAGCCACTGCTCCTTGGCCTTACGGTAAAGGCGGGAGCGCTGACCGCGGTAGCCCTTAGCGGACTTCAGGATTGCGCGACGCTTCTTCTTGGCGTTAACTGAGCGCTTTACTCGTGCCACAGTAATACTTCCTTATCTTGATTGTGAGTGTGTGGGGATGGGAGTTTCGGCGCTGACTATGCGCGGCCGAGAAGGCGCTTGACGCGCTTGGTATCTGCCTTGGCGACGTCCTCGGTGCCCTTCAGACGACGGGTACGCTTGGACGGCTTGCCCTCCAGGAGGTGGCGGCGGTTAGCCTGCTCGCGGCGCAGCTTGCCGGAGCCAGTCACCTTGATGCGCTTGGCGGTGCCCTTGTGAGTCTTCTGCTTCATGAGAATTAAATCCTTAAATCCTAAGTGGAGCGTGGTCTACTTCTTGCCTTTGCGGACGGGTCCAAGAACCATGGTCATGTTGCGACCATCCTGCTTGGGACGCGACTCCACAACGCCGACCTCTGCGACGTCGTCAGCCAAACGCTCCAACAGGCGGAAACCCAGCTCCGGACGCGACTGTTCGCGGCCACGGAACATGATGGTCACCTTTACCTTGGAACCCTTCTCCAGGAAGCGCACCACGTTGCCCTTTTTCGTCTCGTAATCGTGATCATCAATCTTCGGACGGAACTTCTGTTCCTTCACCACAGTTTGCTGCTGATTCTTACGGGACTCGCGGGCCTTCTGGGCCTGCTCGTACTTAAACTTGCCGTAATCCATGATCTTGGCTACGGGCGGCTTCGCGTTCGGTGCAACCTCGACCAAGTCAAGATCCGCTTCGTACGCGAGCTTGCGAGCATCGTCAGTACGGACGATGCCCACCTGTTCACCACCGGGGCCAACAAGACGGACCTCGGGTACTCGGATGCGCTCATTAATGCGAGCTTCAGCGCTGATTGTGGTTCTCCTCGATTGTGGGGCTAGTAGTGTGCCTACCGAGGCCACAAACGAATAAATCCCGGCGCCAGTGGCATCCGGGAGTTTCTTTTTCAAGCACGCACCACCATGTGGCGCCTACTCTTAACCTTTATCCTGCGCTGGAATGGTGATTCCTACGCGGCCTCAGGTGGGAGAAACTCCGCTTGCGGCCCAAGTACCTCCTGGAGGAGGCGCTACGGGCGGTAGTGCGCACTACTTTAACACCACATGCATCAATCACCAAATCGGCGTGCAGGTGAGTTAGTTGTTGGTTCGGCTGACGCACCTTGCCTCTTCGACGCTGCGCTTGCCGACGCCTCCCCAGCCCTCGGCGCTGCGCCAGGCCGCGCACAACCAACCAAGGGCTTTAGCGCGCCCTCCCCCAGCGCCTCGGTGACAACACGGCATACGCCTGCAGCAAGCAAGTTAAGAGCGGGTATAGCCTCCTCGGCGTAGTCGCCGGGCATGGTGACCTCAATGGCCAATCCCACCGCGCCATCGGCATCCTCACCGGCCCCCTCGGTCTCCCGGACCCCAATCTGGCGGTGAGTATACCCATTGTCCTCCTCGGAAAGCCCCCAGCCGCCTTTGGCCCGGGTATGCGGGAGGCGGTCGAGTCCATTGTCTTGCCATTCCACGATGTCATCCATCGCGTCATAAACCTGCGCGGCTTCGGGGATACACGGCAAGTGTGCGCCAAACTTGGCCTGCTCTTCAAGCAACCACGTGGAATATCCAAATGGTTCCTCAAATTCGCCGGATGAGTCATATTCCTTCAAGAGAGCCTTCACTGCGCTTCCCGCGTCCCCCTCGGTCCAACGAACGTGGGACCACAGTGCGTAGGCGGCATCGTTGTCCGATTCCTTAATGGCGAGGTCCACAAGCTCAGGGCTAGCCTCGTCGCGCAAAGCCGCGATGGCGATCGGCACCTTTACGGTTGACCATGCAGGCTCTTCGCCCCTTAGTCCAGCGTTGAATGTTCCCTGTCGATCCGCCACTGACACTCCAGCTTGAACGTCATACTCACTTTCGACGTCTGCGACGACGGCGCGCAGCTCCGCATCGAGGTCGTAGCTGTCCTTAACCCCCTCACTAGATGTTTCTGGAGCTTCCTGCACTGCGTCCCTATCCGGGGCAGAACAGCCCGCCGCAGTTGTAGCCACGGCAAGACCGAGAGCCAGCGCAGCCGCGTGCGTGAGCTTCTGCCCTACCATCACACCATCTCCTTGAGGAACCCTCCCGTATAGGAGCCTTCCACCTGTGCCACATCTTCTGGTGTGCCCTGAGCCACGACGGTACCGCCGCCGGAGCCGCCCTCGGGGCCCATGTCAACGATCCAATCCGCGGCCTTAATGACGTCCAGGTTGTGTTCGATGATGATAACGGAGTTGCCTTTATCCACCAGACCCTGGATGACGAGCATGAGCTTGCGGATGTCCTCAAAGTGCAGGCCCGTCGTCGGCTCATCCAAGATGTAGACCGTGCGCCCATTCGTGCGCTTTTGTAGCTCAGATGCCAGCTTCACGCGCTGTGCTTCACCGCCGGAAAGTGTTGTAGCGGCTTGACCCAGGCGGACGTATCCAAGGCCCACCTCCACCAAGGTATTGAGATAACGGTGAATCGAGGTGATAGGCTCAAAGAACTCTGCGGCCTCTGAAATCGGCATATTGAGGACCTCAGCAATGTTCTTGCCCTTGTAAAGAACCTCCAGGGTCTCGCGGTTATAGCGTGCGCCCTCGCATACTTCACAGGGCACGTAGACATCGGGCAGGAAGTTCATCTCAATCTTGATGGTGCCGTCACCTTGGCACGCTTCGCAGCGTCCGCCCTTGACGTTGAAGGAGAAGCGGCCCGGCTTGTAGCCGCGAACCTTGGCCTCCTGGGTTTCCGCGAAGAGGTTGCGGATCTTGTCGAAGACCCCTGTGTACGTCGCTGGGTTTGAGCGCGGGGTGCGCCCGATAGGGCTCTGGTCCACCTGCACGAGTTTGTCTAGGTGCTCCACGCCCTCGACGCGCTTGGCTCGCCCCGGCACTTGGCGGGCGCGGTTGAGCTTGTTGGCCAGCGTCTTGGCCAGAATTTGGTTGACCACGGTGGACTTACCGGAGCCGGACACGCCTGTAACGCAGACGAGGACGCCCAGGGGGATCTCCACGTCAATGCCCTTGAGGTTATTCTCACGGGCGCCGACCACCTTGAGCATGCGCTCAGGATCGATCGCACGGCGCGTATCGGGAACAGCGAGCTTCTTCTTGCCCGAGAGGTATTGCCCAGTGAGCGATTCCTCCACGGCTTCGATACCGGCGGGTTCACCCTGATAGACCACCGTTCCGCCGTACTCGCCGGCGCGCGGTCCGACGTCGACAAGCCAGTCCGCCTCCCGAATGGTGTCTTCATCGTGCTCCACCACGATCAAGGTGTTTCCGATATCGCGCAAGCGCTTCAACGTGGCGATGAGGCGCTGGTTATCGCGTTGGTGTAGGCCGATGGAGGGCTCATCGAGCACGTAGAGAACTCCCGCCAGGCCGGAACCGATCTGTGTGGCGAGGCGGATGCGCTGCGCTTCACCACCGGACAGCGTGGAGGCGCCGCGGTCGAGGGTGAGGTAGTTCAGACCGACGTCGAGAAGAAAGCGCAAGCGCGCCTGGATTTCCTTTAGTACAGCACCAGCGATGATCTCCTCGCGGTGGCCCAGAACAAGCGAGTCGAGGAATTCTGCTGCCTCCTCGATGGACAGTGCCGTCAGGCCCGCGATGGACTGCTCACCGTGTGCGGTCGAGGCCAAGCGCACCGCCAGGATTTCGGGCTTGAGGCGCGTGCCGTTGCAGGCATTACAAGGAACGCGACGGGTGTACTGAAGCAGGCGGTCCTTCTGCGATTCGGAATCAGCCTGATCAAGCTTGCGCTCCAGGAATCCGATGGCACCTTCAAAAGGCGCGGACCAATTGCGTTGGCGGCCATAGCGATTCTTGTAGCGCACGCTGACTTCCACGTCAGTGCCATAAATCAAGGCGTGGCGCTGCTCCTCGGTCAACTCAGAAACCGGAGTGCGGGGCTCGAAGTCCAGGGCCTTCGCTAGGCCTTCGACAAGCTTGACGAAGTACCTCGCATTGGGACTCGACGTCCACGGTTGGATAGCCTCCACAGCCGGAGCATCCGGGTCTGGGATCAGCAGATCAACGTCGACCTCAAGGCGGGTGCCCAAACCGTCACACACCGGGCAGGAACCGAAAGGTGCGTTGAAGGAGAAGGCGCGCGGCTCATATTCCTCAATGGTCAGCGTGTGGCCGTTGGGGCAGGCGGCCTTCTCCGAGTAGGTGTGAGTGAGCTCTTCCCGGTCGACGAAATCCAGGGTTACCAGGCCATCAGCCAAGCGCAGAGCAGTCTCCACGGAATCCGTCAGCCTCTGCTTTTGGGAAGCCTTGACCTGCAAGCGATCCACGACGACGTCGATGTCATGCTTAATCTGCTTCTTCAGCTTGGGCGGATCACTGAGTTGGTGGAGCTCACCATCCACCCGGACGCGGGAGTATCCCTGCGCCGCGAGGTCCGCGAAGAGGTCAACGAACTCGCCTTTACGGCGGCGCACTACCGGTGCGAGGACCTGAAACTTAAGCTTCTCCTCGTGGCTTAAAACCTCATCCACGATTTGCTGTGGGGTTTGACGCTCAATGACGGCATCGCACTGAGGGCAGTGCGCCGTGCCCGCGCGGGAGAAGAGCAGACGCAGGTAATCATAGATCTCGGTGATGGTTCCCACTGTTGAGCGCGGGTTGTGGTTGGTGGACTTTTGGTCAATGGACACCGCCGGAGAAAGCCCATCAATGAACTCAACGTCCGGCTTATCCATCTGGCCAAGGAACATGCGCGCATAGGAACTCAAGGACTCAACGTAGCGCCGCTGGCCCTCGGCAAAGATGGTGTCGAAAGCAAGCGAGGACTTGCCCGAGCCAGATAGGCCGGTAAACACCACCAATTTGTCGCGCGGAATATCGATATCCACGCCCTTGAGGTTGTGCTCACGCGCACCTCGTACGACCAAACGATCAGCCACTAGTTGCTGCCTTCCTACACAAATGTATGTGTGTTCAGAGAGTTCTCAATCAGAATGTACCCGTATGGTTGGACTTATGAACAACGCGCTTGAGCTTCATAAAATTTCCGTGTCCGACATGGACAACAATTGCTACCTACTGTGTGCGGGCGAGGAAGCGCTGCTTATCGACGCCTCCGCTGACGCCCCCGCGCTTCTTTCTCTAGCCGCAGATAACGGAGTAAAGATCACCTCCGTGCTTACCACCCACCGCCACTGGGACCACGTGCGTGCATTGAAAGAAGCCTTGGACACAACCGGCGCCGTGCACTATGCCTCTTTCCTCGACTCCCCTGCCCTGCCCGCGCCCGTCGACGTGGAGCTCGAGCATGGCGATACCCTGCCTTTTGCCGGCTTCGACCTACCCGTCATCATTTTGCGCGGACACACTCCAGGCGGTGCAGCGGTTGCAGCGGAGATTGACGGTGTCACCAACCTCTTCGTCGGCGATTCCCTCTTCCCCGGCGGCGTAGGGAAAACCACCTCGGAAGGTGACTTCGTGCGCCTGTACAAGGATGTCACGCAGCGGCTCTTTGACGTTTACCCTGACGAAGCGATCGTCCGCCCTGGGCACGGAGAGCCCACAACGCTCGGCGCAGAGCGCCCGCATCTGGACGAGTGGTGGGAGCGGCGTTGGTAACGACGTGTTAGCTGCTGCCCTCACAGCAGCAGTTGTTTAACCCGCGTACTATGGTGTGACGAACGTCTTTACAGATCTATCGAATGGAGCACGTCATGATTCGTAAGTTTGCCCGTCCTATGCTGGCCTCCGTGTTCATCTGGGATGGTGTGGATACGCTCCGCAACACCTCGGAGCACGTCGCGGACACCGAGTCCGTGCTCAAGCGCCTGCGCAAGGTGCTGCCGCGCGAGTATGCAGGCTACATCCCTAACGACCCCGAGCTGGTTACCCGCGCGCTCGGCGGCGCAAAGACCGCCGCGGGCACCAGCTTGGCGCTGGGCAAGGCACCGCGCACCTCCGCTGCTGTGCTGGCGCTGACTCACGTCCCCAACTTGGTTGGAAATGCTTTCTGGACCGCAGATTCCAAGGAAGAAAAGGAAGCACAGCGCAACGGCTTCATTACCAACACCGCTCTGCTCGGCGCCCTGGCCATCGTCACCCAGGACACCGAAGGTAAGCCATCTGTGCGTTGGCGCGCTGCCAAGGCTTCCGAGCGCGCGAACAAGAAGATCCAGCAGGCGCTGCCGGGCAAGTCCGAGCAGCAGAAGTTTGCGGATGACTTCTCCACCCGCGCCAATGAGATTTCTTCTGATGTCACGGCCAAGGCCAATGACTGGTTCGAGACCGCCAAGGACTACGTCGAGGACAACCGCGATGACTGGGAGTCCACCGGACGCGATTTCCTCGAGTCCGCACGCACCTTCGTGGAAGACACCGCCGAGACCGCGCGCGAGTTCATTGAGGACAACAAGGATGACTGGCTCGACGCTGCCCGTGATAACTCCGCTACCGCTCGCAAGGGCCTCGTCAAGGCGGCCGGCAAGGCTCAGGACCGCGCTGACGCGGCCCTGGCCAAGGCCGATTCGCTTGATAGCAAGCGCGCCCAGAAGAAGGCTCGCAAGCGCGCGGAAAAGCTGCAGAAGGAAGCATCCAAGAAGCTCGATAAGGCATTCAAGAAGTTCGGTGACCGCCTCTAAGCACGTCGCCTAAAGTTGCGGATAGCCCCGCAACGCACCGCGATACATGGAAGCGGTGGAGACAACAACGGCTCAGCTAGTATGCTGGGCCGTTGTTCTTTTCCACCCAGGAGAAGCCTTCAAACGCGCCCAAGGAGCCTTGTGTCTGAATCTTCATCCGTGCCTCGCACCGCAAACCCTAGTGCTCAAGCAAACGATCCGCACACCGAGATTGCCAGTGAGCAAGCCTACGTCGATGGCCTTTTTGCGCGTCTCGATAACGAGGTTCACGCCGCAAATGAGCGCCTCAATGAGGTACAGGCTGCCGTCGATCCGCATACCCCGGATGCCGATGCGCTGGTGCGCCGCGAAACCGAGTACCACGGGTTGCAGGCCAAGCTGGACCGTCTAAACATCGCCCAACTCGGACTGGTTTTTGGGCGCATCGACATTGATGCGCCCGGTGATAACCCCACCCCGGAGGGACTAGACCGCCGCTATATCGGCCGCATGGGGCTCGATGCCCGCGAGGAGGATTACCGCACGCTCCTTCTGGATTGGCGCGCCCCGATGGCGCGACCTTTCTACCTTGCCACCACCGCGCACCCCGAGGGAGTCCACGTCCGCCGGCACATCAGGACTACTGGGCGCACGGTAACCGGAATCAGCGACGAAGTTCTCGAAGGCGAGTCACACACCGACAGCAGCGACGTTGCCAGTGAGTCCGCCCTCCACCACGTCATGCAACAGGCCCGCACTGGGCACATGCCTTCCATTGTGGAAACCATTCAGAGGGAGCAGGACGAAATCATCCGTGACAGCACGCGCGGCGTCATGGTGGTCGAAGGCGGGCCAGGAACCGGCAAGACGGCGGTGGCACTGCACCGTGTGGCCTATTTGCTCTACACCTACCGCGAACAGCTAGCCGCCACGGGTGTGCTCATCGTAGGTCCCAACTCCACCTTCCTGGAGTACATCTCCCGGGTGCTTCCGGAGCTTGGTGAAACCGGCGTTGTGCTTTCTACCATCTCTTCCCTCTTCCCCGGCATTGAAGCTACTCACCCTGAGTCCCTGCTCGCGCGCGAAATCAAGGGTTCCGCGGCCATGGTGGAGATCCTCGGCAACGCGGTGAAGGACTATCAGCGCCTGCCGGAACAATCGCGCACGCTCGAAATCGATCGGCTCGAGCTCACCGTGGACCCACAGATGGTCAAGGCAGCACGGACGCGTGCACGGCGCTCGCGCAAACCACACAACGATGCCCAGGCAGCGTTTGCGGAACACCTCACCGAGTCACTGGCCCAGCAGATGGCTGAACGCATTGGCGCTGACCCTCTCGGCGGCAACAACCTGCTCTCCCGCGCGGATGTGGATCAGCTCCACGACGACCTCGCGGAAGAACCCCAGGTGCTGGAGCTCATCGACGAGTTCTGGCCCCACCTGACACCCACCGATGTCCTCGCCGATCTCCTCAGCAGCACCGAACGCATCGATTCGGCGGCCGGCGACTATGATGATGAAACCCGCAGTGCGCTCTACCGTGAGGACGGCCGAGCTTGGGCGCCTTCCGACGCCGCGCTTCTCGACGAACTTGCGGTTCTCATCGGCATGCCCGACCCCGAAGCAGAACGTGTCGCCGAAGAAAAAGAATGGCGCGAGCAGGTCGCAGAGGCAGAAGACGCACTCGATATCCTGAGCTCTTCCGATTCCACCGACAACGATGACGACATGTTCGAAGCAGAGATTCTCTCTGCCCACGACGTCATCGACGCCGAGCACCTCGCTCGACGCCACGAGGTTCGGGACTCCCGCACCACCGCCCAGCGCGCGCGTGAGGACTACACGTGGGCCTACGGGCACGTCATCGTCGACGAGGCCCAAGAACTCACCCCGATGGAATGGCGCATGATTTTTCGCCGTAGCCCCTCGCGATGGATGACTCTCGTGGGCGACACATCCCAGACCGGTGCCCCTGCCGGCGTCGATGATTGGGCGGACACGCTCGAGCCGTTCGTCGGCCAGCGCTTTCGGCTTCACGGGTTAAGCGTCAACTACCGCACCCCGCGCCCAATTACCGAATTGGCCAATCAACTCTTGGAATCCATCAACCCCGAAGCGACGCCAGGTATCGCTGTCCGCGACGGCGTGGACGTCATCTGGCGCGATGATACGGACGACCTTGAGCCAGCTACCTTCCAGGATGATGAAGGGCGCCTGCGGGCTGTGATCACGGCGGCCAACGTTGAGCACACCAAGGGACTAGAGTTTGACCACGTCACCGTAGTCAACCCGGATGACATCGTGGCAGCATCACCGCAAGGTTTGCACAACCTCTACGTGGCCCTCACGCGCGCGACGCAGTCCTTGACCATCGCCGGCCGTTACGCGGAGGTTTTCGGTTAGTCTGGTGCGCATGGCACTTTCCGATATCGCCCGCAAAGTCGAATCCACCGCGAATGCATTCTCACTTAAGCACTCCGCACGCAAAGGCTGGCAACCCAGCATTACTGGCTATGCCGGCTACGGCAACGAGGACTTTGTCCATGTGCTTGGCCGCGTGCTCATGCACGATCCCAAGGCTGAGGAACGCGATACGTGGACCCAACGCGGATACCGCCAATTCTTCACCATCCAGGTCACGCACCACGAGGTCGAAGTAACAGTTGGTGGTAAGACGGTGCCGGGCACCACGAACGACAACGGCTATATCGATGTCCTCGTCCATGATCACGGGCTAGAACCTGGCTGGCACGACGTCACCATTCGCGCCAAAGGCGCAGACGAGGTGCGCGCGGAAGTCCTCATCGTGGACAAAGACACGACATTCGGTGTGGTCAGCGATATCGATGACACCATCATGGTGACCTGGCTGCCGCGAGCCATGATTGCAGCGTGGAATTCCTGGGTAAAGCGCACCAATACGCGAACCCCCGTCGAAGGCATGGCCAGTTTCTACCGGGAGATCTCTCAGCAGCACCCAGAGGTTCCCTTCGTCTACCTCTCCACCGGTGCGTGGAATACCTATGACACCTTGGTCAATTTCATGGGGGAGAACGGCTTCCCACGTGGCCCACTGTTGCTCACCGACTGGGGCCCAACGCCCACCGGTCTTTTCCGCAATGGCCAAGAACACAAGCGCGTCCAACTGCGCAATTTGTTCATTGCTTTCCCCAAATTGCGCTGGCTTCTCATCGGTGATGATGGGCAGCACGATCCTCTGACTTATGCCGACGCCGCGGCGGAGCATCCCGACCGTGTGGCAGCGGTAGCAATACGCAACCTCACGCCACAAGAGCAGCTGCTCTCCCATGGCTCGCTTGCTCCCTTGGTCAAGGTCAACAAAGAGTCTTCTTTCGATATCCCGCTCATTCAAGGCGCCGACGGTAACGCCCTCGCCCGCGCCTATCGCAAGCTTCGGTTCGGCTCTTAGAAAAGCACCACAACGCGCAAACACGCCCCAGAGACTTCCGACGAAGAAGTTTCTGGGGCGTGTGCGCGCCGTAGCCCGAGAAGGCTTAGTTCACGGTGTGGACGATCATGACGTCACAATCAGACTGACGCGCGACATCCGCCGGAACCGAACCGAGCAGACGGCCGGTCAAAGAATTAATTCCGCGGTTACCAACGATGAGCAGGTCAGCCTTGTTGTCGTTGACGATCGACATCAGGGCTTGAACCGGGGTGCCCGGACGCACAGCGGTCTCCACCTTCGTCACGCCGAACTTCTCTGCGTGTTCCTTACCGGAGGCGAGGTTGGCCTGAGCCTTCTCATCGCCGAGAATCGTCACTGAATCCTGGCGCAGTGTCTTGGAGGCTTGCTCCTGGTTCTCGTAGTAGGCGCAACCGATGATGAGGGTGGCATCGAAGGCTGCGGCGATCTTGGCGGCGCGCTCCACTGCGAGCAGGGAGGACTTGGAACCGTCGGTACCGACCACGATCTTGTTGTAATCGCTCATGATGACCTTTCTTCGCTGGGCCCCAACCTTGAGGCCACCGCTAAACAAAATTCTAAAAGCTTTTGCGCACCCGCTAGTCTAACAACGCTGGCGTGTTCGCGTCGATCAGCGCGTGTGCTGTGCACCCGACTGGGTCCCGGCGCTTACTCAGTGGTGTTGACCACCACAACATCCGTGTGGGCCTTACGGGTTAGCTCCGTCGCAACGGAACCGAATACCCGGCCGCGAACTGAATGGATTCCCTTGTTACCCACCACGAACAAGTCGACGTCATAGTCCTTGCCCACCTCGATGAGTGAGTTCACAGGGTCGCCAGACTTAGCGATGATCTCGATGCGCTTCGCGCCCTCGCCGTGCGCGATCTCCGCGGCATTGTTGAGGAAATTCTCCGACATTTCCTCGCTGACAACGGGCACGCGGGCGTCCTCTGCGTTCGGTGCGCCGAGCATCGAACCGGAGTGGTTGTAGAAAGCAGACACGATGATCAACGTCGCATCATAAGCACGCGCCATAGATGCGGCAGAACGGACGGCACGCAGGGATGTCGGTGATCCATCGGTTCCCACGGCGATGACGTTGTAGCTCAGCATGATTCTCCTTATAACTAGTGGTTAATCCCTAACAGTATGGCACGGCTGCCGGCACTGAGTGTGGTGTTACCCGCCCAGTGCACTAACGAGGTCTCAGTACGCCGGCCCAGACTGTTAAATCCCGGCCTCTTTGAGTCCACGTTGCTCCTTCTTCAGGTCCGCGATTTCATCGCGCAAGCGCCCCGCCAGCTCGAATTTAAGCTCTCGGGCGGCTTCGCGCATTTGGGTCGTCAGGTCGTCGATAAGCGCCTGCACCTCGTCGGCAGCCATGGAAGACACATCGGGCTTCTCGACGATTGCCGTGGGGTCCGCCCCCTGCTCCTGTTCATCGGCGTTGTCGTAGACCTGGTCCAAAATGTCAGCGATCTTCTTGCGCAATGGCTGCGGGTCGATGCCGTGTTCCTTGTTATAGGCAATCTGCTTTTCACGGCGGCGCTCAGTCTCCTCGATGGCTTCCTGCATCGAGTCCGTAATCTTGTCTGCGTACATGATGACCTCACCGGACACGTTTCGGGCGGCGCGGCCAATTGTCTGGATGAGCGAAGTGGTGGAACGCAGGAAGCCTTCCTTGTCTGCGTCCAAAATAGCGACGAGTGAGACTTCGGGAAGGTCGAGGCCCTCGCGCAGCAGGTTAATACCAACGAGCACATCGAATTCACCCAAGCGCAGCTGCCGCAGCAGCTCCACGCGCTGCAGCGTATCGATATCCGAGTGGAGGTAGCGCACCTTGATGCCATGCTCCAGAAGGTAATCAGTGAGGTCTTCTGCCATGCGCTTAGTCAAGGTGGTGACCAATACACGCTCCTGCTTAGCGGTGCGGGAGCGGACCTCATCGATAAGGTCATCGATCTGGCCCTTGGTGGGTTTGACCGTCACCTTGGGATCCACCAGGCCGGTGGGGCGAATGACCTGTTCCACGAACTCGCCGCCGGAGGCCGTCATCTCGAAATCACCAGGCGTGGCCGACATGTAGACCGTTTGCCCCACGCGCTCTTCGAACTCATCAAAGGTGAGCGGACGGTTATCCACAGCAGACGGCAAACGGAAGCCAAACTCCACGAGGTTGCGCTTGCGGGCCATATCACCCTCAAACATGCCGCCGATCTGCGGGACGGTCACGTGGGACTCATCGATGATGGTGAGGAAGTCCTCTGGGAAGTAATCCAAGAGCGTCGCCGGCGCCGAACCGGCGGGGCGCCCGTCAACGTGGCGCGAATAGTTCTCAATGCCGGAGCAAAAGCCCACCTGCTCGATCATCTCGAGGTCGTATTCGGTGCGCATTCGCAGGCGCTGTGCTTCGAGCAACTTGCCGCGGTTCTCCAGCTCGGCGAGGCGTTCCGCAAGTTCTTCCTTGATGTCCTCGATGGCCCGCGCCATGCGCTCTGGACCCGCCACGTAATGCGTCGCGGGGAAGATTCGCACCTCGTCGACTCGCTCGAGAACATCGCCCGTCAACGGGTGGATGTAGTAGAGCTCGTCCACGTCATCGCCGAAGAATTCGATGCGCACCGCGCGCTCCTCATAGGCGGGGATGATATCCACGGTATCGCCCTTGACGCGGAAGGTTCCGCGGGTAAAACCCACGTCATTGCGCTCGTACTGGATATCCACGAGCAGGCGCAGGAAGCGATCGCGGTCAATCTCCTCCCCTTCCTCCAACACGACAGAGCGGTCGAGGTAGGACTGCGGCGTGCCCAAGCCATAGATACAGGACACAGAGGACACCACGACAACGTCGCGGCGGGAAAGAAGCGCCGAGGTGGCGGAGTGGCGCAGGCGTTCCACGTCCTCATTAATGGAGGAATCCTTCTCAATGTAGGTATCCGTCTGCGCGATATAGGCTTCCGGTTGGTAGTAATCGTAGTAAGAAACGAAGTATTCAACAGCGTTGTGCGGGAGGAGCTGGCGCAGCTCATTTGCCAACTGGGCCGCCAGCGTCTTATTCGGCGCCATCACGAGTGTCGAGCGCTGCTGTTTTTCGATGAGCCACGCCGCAGTAGCGGACTTACCAGTACCCGTGGCACCCATGAGCACAACGTCGCGCTCGCCGCGACTCAGCCGCTCATCCAGTTCCGCGATGGCGGCAGGTTGGTCGCCGGCGGGCTGGTACTCTGATTCAACACGAAAATCGGCCGAGCGCCGTTCGATTTCACCGACAGGACGGTGTTCCGAGACCGGCAGGATAGGGTGTTCAGCAGCAAAAGCCATGCCGACCAGTCTAACGCGCCGAAGCCTAAACCTGCTAGGTCCCGGCAGCTCAACACCCCAGCCACTGTGTGAGGCAAGAGAGAACGGTTTAGGGCAATACAGCACGCGTCGTGCGCAGCCACAGATCTAACTCACCCGTGGTTTCCCACAGTGCATAGATCGGGGAATTATTGGGCTCCATCGCAGTGTTAATTTTCTTGCGCAGCCAGGCCCGAGTCTGCGGTGTGCGCAGTGCTTTAACGGATTCGACACTGACTCCAGCGGGAAGTTTGTCCGCCGGGGACGTCGCCAGTGCGCCTAAGGCGATGACGACCTCGGCGTCGTCAACATCGATGGGAGAATCCACGCAGCTCTTCTTAAACGTGTCGAGGTCGAAGGAGCCATCACGAATTTCCGCGAGCGCTTCGCACGCGGCGTGATTATCAAAAGGCCCAACGTCCCAGGTTCCCATGGAGGGGCAGATTAAGCACTCAAGATGAACGGGGCACGAGCACAAGGTAAATTTTAGCCACCATATGCTTTAAAAGTTGCCGCTCTCCTTTAGAATCGGCTGGCATGAAGTTTCGTTCCCTCGCCAGCGCAGTGACCATCGCCGGTCTCGTGCCCGTCGCTATCGTGTCCCACACGCCCACCGCCCAAGCTTCTCCGTGTACGGCCTATTCGAAGTCCGGTAGCTTCACGTCGAAGCCCGAGGCCTCCGGGCCGGGAGGTGGCTCTTCGCTAGGAGGGCTCGACGCGCTGCTGGGTAGCTCCTCTCGTTCGAGCAGTTCAGGTGACTCCGCAGCACCACAGCGCAGCAACTATAACCAGCGCCAAATCACCGGCGGACCGACCCAAATCATGCAGCTCATCACCGGTTCCGGTTCCCCGAACCGCACCGACCAAAAATTCGACATTTCCGGAACCGACCTCGGCATTGCCTACTCTGACAACGCGGGCCGCTCCTACTACGTCTTCGGCGATTCCATGGATTGTTCGAGCGACGGTGATGGGTGGCGTTCCAACCTCCTCTTGCGCACGAGCGACCACGACTATGGTGATGGCCTGCGTCTGGAGGAGGCGCTGACTAATTCCGGATGGTCCGCCAATGGCCGTGCAAAGGAGTTCATCCCCTCCCAGAAGGTGGGAGATCAAGATACCAACGGCGAGCGCACCACCATCCCCACGGCGGGCATCGTGGTCGACGGCGTGCACTACATCGACTACATGTCCGTGCGCTCTTGGCACGACCCGAAAACCGGCTGGTCAACCAACTTTGGTGGGACCGTGAAGTCGACCGACGGCGGAGTCACGTGGCGCGCGGTACCGGAGGCCACACGCACTAACGCTAGCCACGGGACGAACGCTCCCATTCCCGGCGGCGCAAACTACCGCCCAGGGTTCGAAAAGCTGCAGCAATCGGCCTTCATCGAGCACGACGACTATATCTACCGTTACTCCACGGGAAACGGCCGCCGTGGCCCGGCATATTTGTCCCGCGCGTTGAAGTCTGAATTCCCCAACGAAGATGCCTTCAGCTACTACTCAGATGGCTCATGGGTGAAGGATCCCGCGCGGGCCACCGAGGTGCTCGATGGCAAGGTCTCCGAGCTTTCCGTGGCCTACAACCACTACTTGGGCAAGTACGTCACCATGTATGGAGTGGAGGGAGAGGGCATCGTCATGCGCACCGCAGATAGCCCCGAAGGACCGTGGTCACCGCGCCGCATGCTTGTGGGCGCGAAGACCACCGAGGTTGTCAGCGGCGAGCCACTCAACGACACGTACGCGCCCTTCGTGCTGCCAGACCAGGATGACCAGCACCTGTATTACACGCTGACATCGTGGCACGATTACAACACCATGCTGATGCGCACTGACCTTGATTTCGTGGGCGAGGACATGGAAAACAACGACCACATCGCAGTCTCTGACGTCATAGCAACGCGCTAGGAGCTTCTGCCAGGAAGTTGCTGCTAGGAAGCTGCGTGCCTAACCTAGGCGGGCGCGCAGCTTCTCGGCGACCCCCTCGACCTGCTCATCCAGTGCTTCGAGGGGGCCGTTGTTGTCAATGATGAAATCAGCGACAACACGCCGCACGTCGTCCGGAATCTGCGCCGCAATCCTGCGGCGCGCGTCCTCCTCATCCAGCCCGCGGTATGCCACCAGGCGGCGCACACGCTCCTCTGCGTCAACGTCAACAACAATGGTGGCGTCCATATCCTTGTGGAGTCCTTTGTCCACGAGGAGCGGCATATCGTAGACCACGAAATCGGCACCAGCCTGCCGCGCTGCGTCGAAGCGGGCTTGGGTTTCCTCGTTAATGCGCGGGTGCGTAATCGAGTTGAGCACAGCGGTCTTCTCGCGACTAGAGAAGGCACGGGAAGCTAGTAACCCCCGGTCCAGGCTCCCATCTTCTTGGAGAATGTCTTCCCCGAAAGCCTGCGCCAGTTCTGTAAGCGCTGGTTGACCCGGTTCAACAATGTCCCGGGCTATCTGATCGGCATCCACTAGTTCCCAGCCGTGGCGCACGAGAAGCTGCGCCACAGTCGATTTTCCGCTGCCGATTCCGCCGGTGAGTCCAATGAGTTTCATACCGGCTTAGGATACGCGAAAGGCCGCCCCTCCCACAGCGGGGAGAAGCGGCCTTTCTGCAAGAACTAGATCGTCTCGGACTAATCGGCGGAGCCTATCCGAGAGGACTTAGCTTTTAGTTGCCAGCGAGCTTGTCGCGCAGAGCAGCAAGCTGCTCGTCGGAAGCGAGGGAGCCGCCAACCTCTGCCTGAGAATCGGATGCCGGAGCTGCATCCTGAGACTCGGAAGAGTAGTTGGAGTTGGCAGCGGACTCGGCGGCCTCAGCGGCTGCAGCACGGTTGCGCTCGATCTGAGCGGTGTGCAGGTTGAAGCGACGCTCGGACTCTGCGTAGCGAGCCTCCCAAGCCTGGCGCTGCTCGTCGTAGCCCTCGAGCCACTCGTTGGTCTCCGGGTCGAAGCCCTCCGGGAACACGTAGTTGCCCTGCTCGTCGTAGGAGTCAGCCATGCCGTACTTGGACGGATCGAACTCGTCGGTGTAGTCCTCGTCTGCCTGCTTAACGGACAGGGAGATGCGGCGACGCTCGAGGTCGATGTCGATGACCTTGACCATGACTTCCTGGCCAACGTTGACAACCTGGTCCGGAACCTCCACGTGGCGCTGAGCCAGCTCGGAGATGTGGACGAGGCCCTCGATGCCCTCCTCGACGCGAACGAAGGCGCCGAACGGAACGAGCTTGGTGACCTTGCCCGGGACGATCTGGCCCACAGCGTGGGTGCGGGCGAAGACGCGCCACGGATCCTCCTGGGTTGCCTTCAGGGACAGGGACACGCGCTCGCGGTCCAGGTCGACGTCGAGAACCTCGACGGTGACCTCGTCGCCCACAGTGACAACCTCGGACGGGTGGTCGATGTGCTTCCAGGACAGCTCGGAAACGTGAACCAGGCCGTCGACACCGCCGAGATCGACGAAGGCGCCGAAGTTGACGATGGAGGAGACAACGCCCTTGCGGACCTGGCCCTTCTGCAGCTGGTGCAGGAACTCGGAGCGGACCTCGGACTGGGTCTGCTCGAGGTATGCACGGCGGGACAGGACAACGTTGTTGCGCTGCTTGTCCAGCTCGATGATCTTGGCCTCGAGCTCCTGGCCGATGTACGGCTCCAGGTCGCGGACGCGGCGCATCTCAACGAGGGAAGCCGGGAGGAAGCCGCGGAGGCCGATGTCCAGGATGAGACCACCCTTGACAACCTCGATGACGGTACCGGTGACCGGCTCTTCCTTGGCGTGCAGCTCTTCGACGGCGCCCCAAGCACGCTCGTACTGTGCGCGCTTCTTGGACAGGATCAGACGGCCTTCCTTGTCCTCCTTGGTGAGAACAAGTGCGTCGATCTCGTCGCCGACCTCGACAACCTCATCCGGGTTGACGTCGTGCTTGATGGAGAGCTCGCGGGACGGGATGACGCCCTCGGTCTTGTAACCGATGTCGAGCAGGACCTCGTCGTGGTCAACCTTGACCACGGTGCCCTCGACGATGTCACCATCGTTGAAGTACTTGATGGTGGCGTCGACAGCTGCGAGGAAGTCCTCTGCGGTTCCGATGTCGTTGATCGCAACCTGAGGGGTGTTAGAAGTTGGCATGTAGTTATGCTCCGAATAAACGTAGGAGATCGTAATTGGACAGTTACGCGTCTCTTGAAAAGCGTCATTAAGCAGCGCGAATGCGCAAGGCTTAAGATGGATTTCAATCCCGACTCGCAGCCGTGCCGAGCTCTCCTACAGTAGCCCAGCGCGTCCCGAGTCATAGACACGCCCGTATAACCCTACATCCTCGCAGCTAAAACGGCAAATGCGCCATGGAAAAAGAATTGGGAAAGGAAGAATGTCTGCAGCAGCGTTTTCGGCATCCTCTGCCAACCGAGATTTTTGGGATCGTGACGCCGATTCCTACCACGCGGAGCATCCCGAGTACCTATCCTCTTTCTACTGGTGCCCGGAAATGCTGCATGAGGCTGAGGCGCAGCTGCTTGGTGACGTCTCCTCCGCCACCGTTCTCGAGCTGGGTTGCGGCTCTGCGCCGTGCACGCAATGGCTGCAAGGACGCACGCACTTTGCGACGGGTTTTGATCTCTCGTCGGGAATGCTCTCCCATGCCGCGCCCGAGCTACCACTAGTCCAAGCTGATGCCCTAGCGCTTCCCTATCGAGACGAATCCTTTGACGTCGTCTTCTCCGCCTTCGGCGCCTTGCCCTTCGTAGCAGACCTGGACGCGGCGCTGCGCGAGGTCCACCGTGTCCTGCGTCCACGTGGACGCTTCGTCTTTTCTGTGACGCACCCAATGCGCTGGGTCTTCCCCGACGATCCCCAGAACCTCACAGCAGAGCTGTCCTATTTTGAGCGCGCCTACCTCGAGCAGGATGCCAACGGTGAGCTTAGCTATGCCGAGTTTCACCGCACGATGGGTGATTGGGTGCGAGCACTACAGGTTCGCGGTTCCTTCGAGATTTGCAACCTCATCGAACCCGAGTGGCCAGAGGGCCTCGACATCACGTGGGGCCAGTGGTCTCCAGAACGAGGTGAAATTTTCCCTGGCACCGCCATCTTCGTGTGCGAAGCACGATAGCCCGGACGCCTGCCCACCCTGGTGCGGAGTGTGCCGCCCGCAGCGAACTAAGCTGGCAGCCATGCTTTTAGAACGCCTCGGGATTTTCCTACGCCGCACGGTGGCCTGGTGGATTGACGCCTTCCTCGCCGCCGCTGTCATCGTGGTAATCAAATGGGCAATCAACCTCAGCACCGACGGAGTATTGAACGGCAGAGCAGGAGCTATCTACGACATCATCGCGCTCGCCCTCGTCTTCTACGTCTACCGGGTGTGGGCGGAGTCAATTAAGCACACTTCTCTGGGCAAGTGGTCACTGAAGCTAGAAGTCATCGCTGAGCATCCCGGAATCGCCAGCGCAGCAATTCGCAACAGCTGGCTACTCCTTACTCTTGTTGCACTGACAGGGCTCCCCTATGTTGAGGCAACCATCTTGGCCATCCTTGGCCTCAGCGTCCTTGTGCTGGGCCAAACCCCCTTCGACCTACTCGCCGGGTGTTTAGTCGAGCGCCGCACGCCCACCGAGGACGAGCGCGCGGTGGGCTTGACCTAAGCCCCTAGTGCGCTGCGGCATCCCAGTTCTTGCCCACGCCAACGGACACCTCGAGTGGCACAGTCAACTCGATAGCCTTGTCCATTTCGCGCTCAAGGATGCGCTGCACGTCTTCTGCCTCCCCGGGAGCCACCTCCACGACAAGCTCATCGTGAACCTGAAGCAGCACGCGCGAGGCCATGCCTTCAAGGGCCTTATCCACGCGGATCATGGCAACCTTGATGATGTCCGCAGCAGTTCCCTGGATGGGCGCGTTCAAGGCCGCGCGCTCGGCGTTTTCTCGCGCCACGCGGTTATCGGAGTTGAGCTCCGGCAAGTAGCGGCGGCGCCCGAAGACCGTCGAGGTGTAGCCATCCTTACGAGCTTGCACGACCACATCGTCGAGGTAGCGCTTCACGCCACCAAAGCGTTCGAAGTAGCTCTCCATAATTTCCTTGGCTTCCCGTGCCGGGATGCCCAGCTGCTGCGATAAGCCAAAGGCGGAAAGCCCATATACCAAGCCATAGGACATAGCCTTGACTCGGCGGCGCAGCTCCGAGGTGACCTCATCCACCGGTACATCGAAAACCTTGGATCCGACGTAGTTATGCAGGTCCTCGCCTTCGCGGTAAGCCTCGATGAGCCCGGGGTCTGCGGAGAGATGCGCCATGACGCGCATCTCAATCTGGGAGTAGTCGGCCGTGATCAAGGTCTCAAAGCCTTCGCCGACCACAAAAGCCGAACGGATCTGGCGTCCTGCCTCAGTACGCACCGGAATATTCTGCAGGTTCGGTTCCGTCGAAGACAGACGGCCCGTCGAAGTCACCGTTTGGTTAAACGTGGTGTGGATGCGGCCATCCGGCTGAATGGTCTTAATGAGACCTTCCAGCGTTGTCTTCATCTTCTGATACTCGCGGTGGGCCAGCAGGTGATCCAAGAAGGGGTGCGGATGAGTTGCAGCAAGCTGCTCAATTTCCTTAGCCGCGGTGGAATAGCCGGTCTTGGTCTTCTTCGTCTTCGGCATGTCAAAGGTATCGAAGAGCACCGACTGCAGCTGCTTCGGGGAATTCAGGTTGAGAGAATCATCACCGGCCAGCTCGCGGGCGGCGCGTTGCTGTTCATTGACCTGCCCAATGAAGGCATCGCGCTGAGTTTCTAAGACATCTCTGTCGACCGCAATACCGGCAGCCTCCATGCGGGCAAGGACGCCTACCAGCGGCAACTCCAGGTCGGTATAGAGCTCGAAGGAGTCAATCTCCTGGAGTTGACGCGTTAGTTCTGCCGCTAACTCCATAATGGCAGCGGCCTGATCCACCAGTGGGTTCTCATCAAGGATGGAGAGCTGCTCCGTGGCCGCTCCAAGGGACTTCTGTAGGTGACGCTGGTACACGTCCGTCAACGCATACGTGCGCTGCCCCGGACGCAAGAGGTAGGCGGCAAGGGCGGTGTCGTGGGCAATTCCGTGCAGTTCAATCCCCCGGCCGGCCAACATGTGCCAGGCGGCCTTCGCCTCGTGTAGGTATTTCGGCGAGTCTGATGACAGCCACGCGGCCAGCGCGGCGTCATCCTCAGCATCGAGATCTGCCAACTCAATCTGGCGGCCCTCAAAGGAGGAATCGACCAGTGCCAGTGCCGCAGCATCACCCGCGCCCGGGGTCCCATCACCTTGTACGAAGACTGCTACGTCTTCCTTACCCTCGAGCCACTCAGCCAGCGGTGTGTCCACCACGGTAACCGTGACGTCCGGGGCTTCCTCTGCCGCAGCGGCTTCGGCGTTGGCGTCGTGCGGGACGGCGTTGAGGACCCGCTCGCGCAGGTTGGTGCCGAATTCGAGCTCGTCGAAGCGAGCCGCAACCTCGCTAGCGACCGCTCCCTTAAACTCCAGATCCGCAGGGCCCACCTCCAGGTCCATATCCGTCACCATTTGGGTGAGCTGTCGGTTGAGCTTGACCTGTTCGATGCGGTCGCGGAAGTTCTGGCCCGCCACCCCCTTGATCTCCTCGGCATGCTCGATGAGCCCGTCGAGGGAGCCATACTGGGTAATCCATTTCGTGGCGGTCTTCTCCCCCACCTTTGGCACGGAGGGCAAGTTATCGGAGGGGTCGCCACGCAGGGCCGCGAAGTCTGGGTACTGCTGTGGGCTCAGACCGTACTTCTCCTCCACTGCCTCTGGAGTAAAGCGATGCAGCTTGGACACCCCGCGCATGGGATAGAGGACGGTCGTGGAGTCGTCGACAAGCTGCAAATAGTCGCGGTCACCGGTGACCAGGAAGGTCTCATAGTCCGCGCCCGCCTGCGTGGACAACGTAGCCACGATGTCATCGGCCTCGAAGTTCTCGCGCGACAGCGTGGTGATTCCTAGCGTCTCCAAAACCTCACGGATGAGCTCAACCTGCCCCCGGAACTCTTCCGGCGCGGCTTCACGCTGTGCCTTGTAGTCAGGGAACATCTCCGTGCGAAAGGTCTTGCGGCCCACGTCGAAGGCTACCGCGACGAAGTCCGGCCTCTCCTCCGCCAAGATATTCGCCAGCATAGAAAGGAATCCGTAGACCGCATTCGTATGCTGCCCGCCCGAGGTAGAAAAGTTCTCCGCGGGCAGTGCATAAAATGCGCGGAAGGCCATGGAGTGGCCGTCGATGAGCAAGAGTCGGGGCTGAGAAGTAGTCACCCGGCCCATCCTAACGTGTTGCGCCAATCAGCACCGACGCTGCCCTTAGGCAGCCAATTAGGTTCCCATTGGTCAGCTGCGCTAGTATCGTTGCTTGTGCGCCCCTGTAGCCCAATTGGCAGAGGCAACGGATTCAAAACCCGTGTAGTGTGAGTTCGAGTCTCACCAGGGGCACAATTCCACCCCGCAACAGAGAATGTTGTGGGGTATTAGTCTTTTCAACCGAAAGGAACCCGTCATCATGCGTCGCACGATCATTGCCTTGAGCACCGCAGCCGCCCTTACCTTGGGCGGTACCACTGTTGCTACCGCTGCGGAATCCAGCACCGACAAGGAAGTTTCTTCCAAGGTGGAAGGCTCCTCTTATTACCAGGAGCTGCGCAAGTCCGCAGCCTCCTCCGATGACCCGCAGTTGAATACCTTCTACACCGTGCTTCTCGACGGTCTCGTAGGCCTCGCCGCCTTCGCCATCTTGGGCTCAATCTATGGCGAAGTGGCAAAGCGCTTGCCGATGTAGTCAACGTATAACCTTCTATGGGCTGAATAGTTTGCATAAGCGCGTCGCACAATGAGAGAATAAGGAGTCATCTGCTCATTCCTCTCCCTCGGCACGGCATCCCCACCGAGGAGACTGTCAACGTTACTTTCGGTTTATGCACTATATTCTTAACGCCATTCGCGGCGCCCTCATTGGCATGGCCGAGCTGGTCCCC
Organism: Corynebacterium sp. HMSC065D07; assembly: GCF_001810695.1. NCBI lineage: Bacteria > Bacillati > Actinomycetota > Actinomycetes > Mycobacteriales > Corynebacteriaceae > Corynebacterium > Corynebacterium sp. HMSC065D07. Next base: position 139,721 of record NZ_KV802434.1, on the reverse strand, counting down.
GGAATTTCCGGAGGCACCGTCGCGCTCATCGTAGGCATCTATGAACGCGCTTTGCACAACGCCAATGATCTCATTTCCGGCCGTTTCAAAAAGGTTGAATGGGGCTTCCTCGTCTCAGTCGCCGCCGGCATGTTCCTTGCCGTCTTCGGTTTTTCCACGTTGCTCCACAACTTTGTGGAAGGGCAAGTGTCCTTGTCCCGCGCATTGTTCCTCGGCATGGTCGCCGTGTCCATCATCGTTCCAATTAGCATGATGTCGCGGTTTACGCCCGCGTCCATCGCTGCATTCATCATCGCCACCGTCGCGATCTTCTTCGTTACCGGCTTTACTTCAACTCCCGTCGAGGACCCCAGCCTGATTGTGGTGTTCTTGGCGGCCATGGTGGCCGTCTGCGCGCTCGTCCTCCCCGGCGTGTCGGGCTCACTCATCTTGCTGACGATGGGCCTCTACCAGCCTGTCATTGGCGCGGTCTCTGACCGGAACATGACCGTCGTGGGCGTCTTCGCCCTCGGCGCGGTGTGCGGCCTTGCCGCATTCGTCAAGGTATTGAATTACCTACTCGATACCCACCGCGATCCGACCCTCGCCGCCATGGCCGGCTTTATGCTGGGCTCACTTCGCGCATTGTGGCCGTGGGGCGCGGACCAGGATGCTTCAACACCGCTTATCCTGCTCATGTTCGCGCTCGGCGGCATCATCGTCGCCATTTTCATCGTCGTGGATAGGCGCAAAGCCGCAAGTTATCAAGAGAGTTAAAGCATGAATAAGAAGAAGGCCGTCGTGGGCGCCGTCGGAGCGCTGGCCTCTGTTGCCCTCTCCGGCTGCGTCACCAACGAGGAGCCGGCGCTGCCAGAAGGCTGGTCAGAGCCTAACGTGGACGAAGTACCCGAGATCGCCGCGATGTACCAGGACGCAGATGGGGTCCTCACCGTAGGCACAAACCCACCGTTTGCGCCTTTCGAGTTCAAGGATTCCGATGGTTCACTCATCGGTCTTGAAATGGACTTGGCCAATGCAGTCGCTCAAGTGATGGGCCTCAAATTCCAGCCGGTGGAGCAGGACTTTTCCATGATTTTGCCGGCAGTCCAGTCCGGGCAGATTGATCTCGGCGGGTCTGGGTTTACCGATACCGATGAGCGCCGTGAGAACTTCGATTTCGTCGATATCCTCTACGCCGGCATTCAGTGGGCGGAACTCACCGACGGCCCCAACAAGGTTGATCCATCGAATCCCTGTGGCCTCACCGTCGCGGTGCAACGCACCACCGTGTCCGAGACGGACGACTTACGTCCGAAGCAAGAAGCCTGCGATGGGGACCTGACCATCCTTCCCTATGACACGAGTGACAACGCCGCCCTTGCGGTACTCATGGGCCGCGCGGACGCGCTTTCGGCGGACTCACCAGTCTCTGCGTGGGCGGTCAACCGCTCGGGCGGGCGTATGTCCATGGTCGGCGAAATGTTTGACGCCGCTCCCTATGGGTTTGCCGTACCTAAGGACTCCGAGCTCGGACCTGCCGTGGCGGCCGCGCTCCAGCACCTTATTGACACCGGGACCTACGCAGAAATCCTCAAAAAATGGGGCGTTACCGAGGGACTCGTCGAACACGCAATGATTAATGAAAGGCCGATCAATGACTAATTCCTCTCTCCCAGCAGCATCGGATTCTGCGGCTTCGGCTACCCCACCAAAGATCGAAGCCCGGCCACTTCGCCACCCGTGGCGATGGGTCTTCGCCGCCCTCCTCGTGCTCCTTGCTGTGTGGTTCGTCATCTCTTCGGCGCGCAACGAGGCCTTCGGATGGGGCACTTACTTCCAGTACCTCTTCGACACTCGCATCGCCACCGCCGCGCTGCATACCATCGCGATTACGATACTGGCGATGATCATCGGCGTCGTGGGCGGCGCCGCTCTCGCCGTGATGCGTATGTCCCCCAACCCCGTGCTCGGCGGTGTGTCCTGGCTCTTCCTGTGGCTGTTCCGAGGAACCCCAATCTACGTGCAGCTCGTCTTCTGGGGCCTGCTCTCCGCGCTCTACCAATCCATCAACCTCGGGTTTACGGAGATTTCTCTCACGGAGGTACTCACCAATGCATTCCTGCTCTCCGTGCTCGGTTTGGGCCTGAACGAAGCCGCCTACATGGCGGAAATCGTCCGCTCCGGCATCTCCTCAGTTCCCGAGGGCCAGAAGGAAGCCAGCAAGGCCCTGGGTATGGGTTGGTGGATGACCATGCGCCGCACGGTTCTCCCGCAGGCCATGCGCATCATCATCCCGCCGACCGGTAATGAGTTCATTTCCTTGCTGAAGACGTCTTCCCTTGTGGTGGCAATTCCCTACACCGCAGAGATTTTCGGCCGCGCCACGGATATTTCCGCTGCGCTTTTCGAGCCCATCCCGCTACTCATGGTGGCAGCGACGTGGTACCTGGCCATCACCTCGCTTCTTATGGTGGGCCAGTACTTCTTGGAGCGCCGCTTCGAACGTGGCGCCACCCGCGAGCTCACCGGCCGCCAGCTGGCTGCGCTGGCGGATGCTGAAGGAACCATTCCCCGCAACGTGTCTGTCATCCCGGAGGTAAAGAACTAATGACCACCCCAATGATCTCTGCACAGAATGTGTATAAATCCTTCGGTCAGCTCGAGGTTCTCAAGGGCATCGATCTCACCGTCATGCCCGGCAAGGTCACTTGCCTACTGGGCCCCTCCGGTTCCGGAAAATCAACCTTCCTTCGCTGCTGCAATCACCTAGAGAAGGTCACGGCCGGCCGCCTCTACGTCGACGGCGAGCTCATTGGATTTCGTGAACGCAACGGCGTGCTCTATGAAATCTCCGAAAAGGAAGCCGCCGCTCAGCGCCAAGACATCGGCATGGTGTTCCAACAGTTCAATCTGTTCAGCCACCGCACAGTCCTGGAGAACATCATCGAGGCCCCCGTCCAAGTGAAGAAGCAGAATCCAGAGCAAGCAAAGAAGAAAGCGATGGAACTGCTGGAAAAGGTGGGCCTCGCGCACAAGGCAGATGCGTACCCGGTGCAGCTTTCCGGTGGTCAGCAGCAGCGCGTCGCCATTGCCCGCTCTGTGGCCATGGATCCAAAGCTGATGCTTTTCGACGAACCCACCTCCGCCCTCGACCCCGAGCTGGTCGGCGAAGTCCTCCGCGTTATGAAGGAGCTTGCCGCCGATGGCATGACCATGCTCGTGGTTACTCACGAGATGGGCTTTGCACGTGAAGTCGCCGACAACATCGTCTTCATGGACGGCGGCAGCGTCATTGAAACCGGCACCCCCGAGCAAGTCTTGGACAATCCGCAGCACCAGCGCACTAAGGATTTCCTCTCTTCGCTGCTCTAGCACGCAGCATCACTAACGCAACTGCCCTAGTTGCCAACACCTTTGCTCCTGCCGCAGGCAGGTTCAGGATCATTGGCAGCTAGGGCAGTTTCCTATTTGACCTCGGCCAAGACAAAACTCCGGCCAGTTCACAAAGGATAGCTGGCCGGAGTTTCGGGATTCAGGGAAAGACGTGGGCTCTACTCGGAGTCGCCTTCATCTTCCGCAGTCTCAGCGGGTTCTTCAGATTCCTCGGCAGATGCCGAGTCCATTGGGCTATCCGCAGACTGGGCCTGGATGACGTCATCCAACACAGCGTGGATATAAGGTGCTGCCTTGTCATTGGAGTATTCCGAGGCAAGCTCCACGCCTTCAACGAGCGCGGTAGCGTTAGGCACATCCGCGTTGAAGAGGATTTCCCATACCGCTACGCGCATGATCGCACGATCGACGGCCGGGATGCGCTCGAGCGACCACTCGCTGGAGAGGTAGCGGGCGATCGCATCATCGATGTCATCCAGTTCTTCGGCAGCTCCGCTGACGATTTCGCGGGTGTAGTCCGCGACCGGCGCCACGCCGTTTTCAGGGTCGCGGGCCAGCTCTACGCGGTCCTCAACGATGGCTACCGGATCGACGTCGCGCGATTCAGCTTCGAAAAGAATGTCCGCGGCGCGGCGACGTGCTCGGTAGCGCGCCGTGTGGCGCTTATAGTTTGGCTCTGGTTGGGTCATCTTAGTTGTTGACGCGAGAGAGGTACTCGCCGGTACGGGTATCAATCTTGAGAACGTTTCCGATCTCAATGAACAGCGGAACCTGAATCTCGGCACCGGTCTCGAGCGTTGCCGGCTTGGTGCCACCATTGGAGCGGTCACCCTGCAGGCCCGGTTCGGTGTGCTCCACCTTCAGGTCAACGGAGATCGGCAGCTCGCCGAACAAAGCCTCACCGTCATGGAAGGACACCTGAACGCGCATGTTCTCCAGCAGGAACTTGCCAGCGTCGCCGAACTTATCAAACGGAAGCTCGAACTGCTCAAAAGTCTTATCATCCATGACCACGTAGTTCTGGCCATCGTTGTACAGGTAGGTCATGTCGCGGCGGTCGACGTTGGCGGTCTCCACCTTCACACCAGCGTTAAAGGTCTTGTCGGTCACCTTGCCAGAGACCACGTCCTTGAGCTTGGTGCGCACGAATGCCGGGCCCTTGCCGGGCTTGACGTGCTGGAACTCAACAATCTGCTGCAGCTTGTTGTCGATCTTCAGAACGAGGCCGTTCTTGAAATCAGTGGTATCTGCCATGAAATGACTCTCCCAAATAACTTGTAGTCGAAACTATGAAAACAGTGTCTAAGCATACCGTACGCGCATCAAGTACGGCGCCAAGGGGTGCTAGCTACAGCACCTGAAGGTCCTTCGGGTAAGCCGTGATGATCTTCGGGGCCCCTGAAGTGATAATGAGGCTGTCCTCGATGCGCACTCCTCCCTTGCCTGGGACGTAGATGCCGGGCTCAATGGTCAGGGTCATGCCCTCAGCCAACGTACCCTTTCCGGTTGTGGCCGCATAAGGCCCTTCATGCACGTCGAGACCAATGCCGTGGCCGGTGGAGTGAACGAAGTAGTCACCATAGCCAGCATCGGCAATAATGTCGCGGCAGGCCGCGTCGACGTCGAGAAGCTTGGCACCTGGCACCGCTGCCTTGACACCCGCTTCCTGGGCGCGCAGGACAATGTCATAGATTTCGCGGGCGAAATCAGAAACCTCACCGATGACGAAGGTACGGGTGCAGTCTGAGTTAAAGCCGCGGAGGTGAGCGCCGAAGTCAATCGTTACCAAATCGCCCTTGCGCAGTTCGCGGTCATCCGCACCATGGTGGGGCTTTGCAGAGTTCTCGCCGGAGGCCACGATGGTGTCGAAGCTCACGCGTTCCGAGCCAAGCATGCGCATCCGGTATTCAAGGTCGGCGGCCACCTGGCGCTCCGTGCGTCCAGCGGCTACTTCCCCGGCCTCGACGAGTTCGGTCAGCGCCTGGTTTGCCAAAGCTGCGATTTCTTCGAGTTTTTGAAGCTCGACATTGTCCTTGACGAGGCGAATCTTCTCTACTACGCCGGTGACAGGCACCAGAGTAACGCCCTCCGGTTTTGCTTTCTCCAGCCGCTCAAGTTGTGAAACGGTGACATAGTCGGCTTCATAGCCAACGCGAAGGTCCTCAGAAACCTGCCCCAGCAGGTGCGGGCCCACATCGCGACCGAGGCTGGCTTCGATATCCGGGACCTCTTCAGCAATTTGTGTGGTGTAGCGGCCGTCCGTAGCCATGAGCGCGGAGAGGTCCTTGCGCAACAATAGACCACCATTCGAACCGGAGAAGCCGGTAAGGTAGCGCACGTGCGTCAAATGGGTGACGATGATCGCGTCGACGCGCTGACCAGAGAGCTCGGTCATGAGCTTGCGGCGGCGGTTGCTATAACGAGTATCGGCTAATGCCATATGAGAACCACTCCATTCATTTCAAGCGATACTCCATGATAGCTAATTTGCGAGGAAGTACCCCAGTGCCGCGACATATCCATAAGAGCCAAGCCCAGCGATGACACCGCGTGCTATCGGGCTCAGGTAGGAGTGCTGACGGAATGCTTCCCGCGCGTGCACATTAGATAGGTGTACCTCAACGAAACCTGCACCATCGGCTACTTCCGCTAGGGCATCGCGCAGTGCCACCGACGTATGCGTAAACCCACCCGGATTGATGATGACGGGCCAGCCTTCGTCGGCGGCACGATGCACCTGCTCGATGAGCTCGCCCTCGTGGTTGGACTGGAAGAAGACGATCTCTTCCTCCCCCGCCGCTGCGCGGACGCGACGCTCGATGTCCTCTAGGGTTTCGCTGCCATAGATTTCTGGTTGACGCTTGCCCAGACGGTTGAGGTTCGGGCCGTTGAGAACGAGAATGGTCATGGCAAACTCCTTAAGCTTTTATGAGGCGAGCTGCGCATAGGCTGCTCGTAGCTCGTCGACGGTAGCATCTTCCAAGCGCGTGGTTTCCCCGATTCCCGTGAGGGCCACAAAACGGATGTGGCCACCGCGGTTCTTCTTGTCATGGCGCATGCCATCCAGCAGCTGTTCGAAATGGCCCTGCTCATAGGTTGTGGGCAACCCAATTCGGGTGAGAATGTCGCGGTGGGTGGCTACAAGGTTGGCGTCGATAAGCCCGCGTGCGTGGGACAAGTAGGCGATGAACATCATGCCCACTGCTACCGCGCGGCCGTGGCGCCAGGTGTAGTTTTCGCGGCGCTCTACGGCGTGGCCGAAGGTGTGGCCGTAATTGAGGGTTTCGCGCAGCCCCGATTCCTTTAAGTCCTGGCCCACCACGTGCGCCTTGACCGCGATGGAACGCTGGATGAGCTCGGGCAGCAGGCCGTCGGGCTCCAGGCAAGCGGCAGGATCCGCAAGGTAATGCTCGATGATGCGCGGATCATGGATGAAGCCAGTTTTGATGATCTCCGCAGAACCGGCGACGATTTCGTCGGCAGGTAGGGTGCGCAGGTGGTCCAGATCGACAAAGACTGAGTCCGGCTCGTGGAAAGCCCCAACAAGGTTCTTGCCTGCGGCAGTGTTAATACCTGTCTTTCCGCCGACGGCCGCGTCCACCATCGCGAGCAGTGTGGTCGGTGCCTGGATTACTGGGATGCCGCGCATCCACGTCGCTGCGGCAAAGCCTGCCAAGTCGGTCACGGCACCGCCGCCGAGACCAATAACGGCGTCCCGGCGGCTGAAACCAGCCTCCCCGAAGGTATCCCAAAGCCGGGCAAGTACATCGAGCTGCTTAGCTGCCTCTGCATCGGGCACTTCGACCAGAGTTGCCTCTATTCCCTGTGCACGGGCTTGCTCGGCGAGGTCACCGGCAGCCTGCGCGAGCGGCGGCTGGTGAATGACCGCCACCTTAGCCGCTCCAATGTCCGCCACGCGCCCAATGACTTCTGTGCTCAGACCAGTGCCAATTGTGACTTCATAAGGTGAAGGTCCTTTAACCGGAATAGTGTGCATGAGTAGTGCTCCTTTGGCTGGGCTAGCGGTGATTGTGCGGCTTCATCATGAGGTTAAAGCAAATCAGCCGGCGATTTAGAGGGTTTCAAGGAAACTCAGAATATCGCCCACTACCTGTTGCGGGGAGCGCACACCAGTGCGCACCTTCAAATCAGCTACCTCCGAGTAAAGGGGGCGGCGCGCCTCCAAAAGCTGGGTATAGTGCGCCAATGGATCTGCAGATTCCAACACGGGGCGGTTCGCATCACCCAACGTGCGGCTTACGCCTTCTTCCGGCGTGACATCGAGGAATACGACGGTCAGGTTATCAAGCAAGGCACGTGTGGATTCGGTCAGCACTGCTCCGCCGCCGAGGCTCACGACCCCAGTGGTGGACAGTGCCTCGCGCACAGCTTCTGCTTCTACCTCACGGAATGCCGGCTCACCCAGTTCAGAAAACACCTCACCGCAGGCCTTGCCGTAGCGGGCCTCGATCAGATCATCAGAATCAACAACGTCACAGTTCAGCGCCCGTGACAAGCGGCGACCAATCGTGGTCTTTCCAGAGCCGGGAGGCCCAACTAAGACGACGTGTGGGGAGCTCATGCTTCACCCCAATCCAGGCGGCTTGCCACATAGTCCTGGTAGGAGGCGATATTCCGCTTAGTCTCAGCGAGGCTATCTCCACCAAACTTTTCCAACACGGCGCGCGCAAGGACCAACGCCACCATTGCTTCTGCGACAACACCAGCAGCCGGAACCGCACACACATCGGAGCGCTGATGGATGGCGGTCGCCGCTCCACCTGTGGCCATATCCACCGTCTTCAAGGCGCGCGGAACGGTGGAAATCGGCTTCATCGCCGCGCGCAAGCGCAGCGTCTGGCCGTTAGTCATTCCACCTTCTAGACCGCCCGCCCGGTTAGTTTCTCGATCCACGCCGCGATCGGTTCGGACCATCTCATCATGAGCCTCGCTTCCACGACGGCGGGCCTCAGCAAAACCATCACCGACTTCAACGCCCTTGATGGCCTGAATGCCCATCAAGGCAGCGGCGAGCTGTGCGTCGAGACGGTCCTCCCCTGACGTGTGCGAGCCCAAGCCAATTGGCAAGCCCTCCACGATGACCTCAACGATGCCGCCAAGGGTATCGCCTTGCTTCTTAGCGGTTTCAATTTCTGAGATCATAGATTCCTCTGCGGCCTTATCGCAGGCCCGAACTGGAGAAGCATCGATAGCTTCGATTTCTGCAAAGCTGGGCGACGGGCCTTCGTAGGGATCGGAGGCGCCAATCGAGATCACGTGGGAGAGCACTTCGACGCCCAATGTTTCACGGAGGAAATTGCGTGCGACGGTGGCTGCGGCCACGCGGGCGGCGGTCTCACGCGCGGAAGAGCGCTCCAAGATGGGGCGCGCCTCCGAGTGATCAAACTTCACCATGCCAGCAAAATCAGCGTGGCCGGGGCGCGGGCGGGTCAGCGGGGCGCCGCGACCGGAAGCCATAGCTTTAGCGGACTCCGGATCCTCCGGATCCAAGGCATCGGGCGACATGATGGTGGTCCACTTTGGCCACTCAGTGTTGCCGATCATGATGGCGATAGGACTGCCCAGGGTCAAGCCGTGGCGGATGCCGCTGAGCAGGGTGAGGTCATCAGCCTCAAACTTCATGCGCGCGCCACGTCCATAGCCAAGGCGGCGGCGAGAGAGCTGGAGAGCGATGTCGTCTTGGGAAACGGGAACCCCGGCGGGCATGTGCTCAATGAGTGCAATGAGCGCTTGACCGTGAGATTCACCTGCGGTAGTCCAACGAAGCATGCGGACTATTATCGCATGCCAGGGCTTCTTTCGTGGTCACTAGGCCAACTATCACACCGTGTTGGGGCTAAAGAACACGACGAGAGCCGCAGCAAACAGCATCCCGGGACCATGCGCAGGCGCCCTATCCCGCGTGATGATTCCCCACAACACGGTGCTGAGCGCCGCCCCCATCATCGCCAACGCAACCCCTGGTAGGCCCGCTGCGTGGGCGGTCACCATTCCCAGAGGCAGAGCTAGCTTGAGGTCGCCCCCGCCCACGCTTCCGGCACGGCTAAACCAGGCCACGAGCACGTAGAGCCCTATCCAGAGCAGGCCCGCCAAACTGAACCAGCACAACGATAAAGCCGCGGCTGGCAGCGTCAGATAATTAGGCAAGCGCTTAAAACGCAGGTCATAAACAATTAAGGCGCACCCCCACGCCAAGAAAAGCACGTCCCCCATAGCCCGCAGCCTACCGCGCGGAAAGACAAGGCGCACGCGGTGGTTTGGGGAACCGATCAGGATAGCTTGAGCGCCTTGTTTAATGCAGCCAGCATCTCTGCCCGTGGAGCGGTGTGCCCTGTAAACTGCTCGAATTGCGAATAGGCCTGGTTGGCCAACATGACGTGCCCGCCGACTGTCGGGTAGCCGTCGGCAGCGGCATAAACGGTCAACGGAGTTGGCCACGGATCATAGATAACGTCAAATACCGGAGCTTTGGCCAGCTGCGTTAGGTGCTCTTCCACGGCGGCGGAGGGAACGGTGGAGACCACGAGATCTACCGAACGCGCAAGCCCCGCGAGATCATCGCTGAACGTTGCCGCGTGGAGGGTGAGGCCAAGGTCATCAGCCAGCGGGCGCAGCTCGGCGAGGCGGTCGGAGCGATTGAGCACCGTAACGTCCTGCACACCGCGCTGGGCTAGGCCCCACAGGACAGGCCGTGCGGTTCCACCTGCTCCGATGAGCAGTGCCGTCGACGGTTGGGACGTTCCAAGCAGCTCGTCGAGCGCGCCCAGAACTCCCTCAGTATCCGTGTTATCCGCACGCCACCCGTCTTCGGTGCGCACCAGGGTATTCGCGGAGCCGATGAGCTCGGCGCGTTCGCTGACGATGTTCGCGCAGGCGAGTGCGTCGAACTTGAGCGGCATGGTGACCGAAAAGCCGCGGTACTCCTCCCCCGCATCGGCGAGGAAGGCAGCTAGGTCCGTCACCTCAATCTTGGTGTAGTCCCAATCCTCCAAATTCACAGCTTCATAGCCTGCGTTATGGAGGACCGGGGACAAGGAATGAGCGACAGGGCTGCCCAGAACTGCGGCGCGGGGCATCAGGTTACTGCTCCTCAGCCGGTGGCTCGCCGGCCGGCGGCTCGCCAGCGCCTTCGCGCTGGCTGTCAAGGATGCCGGAGCGAACAGCGTCATCGACGTTGGCGAGGTGCTCGTCGTAATTATCGGTAAACACCGTGGTGCCCTTGTCGTCGACGGTGACGAAGAAGAGCCAGTTGCCCTCCGCGGGGTTCTCCATGGCCCCGATAGCTTCCTCCGAAGGAGAGGCAATCGGTGAGTCAGGGAGACCGTCCTTCGCGTAGGTATTCCAAGGAGTCTCGCGGTGGCGATCCTCATCGGTGGTGGCCAGCTCAACATCCTCGAGGCCATAGTTGACCGTGGAGTCCAGCTCGAGGCGCATCGGCTCATCAAGGCGGTTGAGGATTACACGGGCGACCTTGTCGAACTCACCGGCCGGGGACTCGCGCTCCACCAGCGAAGCCGCAGTAAGAAGCTCGTAGGGCTTGAGGCCAATTGCCTGGGCGCGGTCAACGATATTGGTGTCGTTGTACTTCTTCGTCGAACGTGTGATGAGATCCGTCAGAATCTCCTTAGCGTCCATGTTCGGATCGAGGACGTACTGGCCCGGAGCGATAAGGCCCTCAATACGCTTGGGGTCCTCACCGCGGGCACGAATTTCCTCCAATGCCCACTCCGGCGCACCCAGCTCAGCAGGATCCACCGTGGCCGCGATCTTCTCCAGCTCCTCGGCGGATACGCATTCGCCCTCCTTGCAGGAGACCTGAGAAATCAGCGAGTAAATACCGTAGCGGACATCACCGCCGACCACGTTGACGTCGAGAAGCGTAGCTCCGCCCTGCACGTCGAGGAGGTCAACCATGTTGCCTTCATCAAGCAGCGCTTCGACGGCAGACTTCGCGCTCATCTCCTCCTGAAGGCGGTAGAATCCAGGCTTGATTTGGCTCGCGCGCGGATTCGAGTTGGCCGCAGAAGAGAAAGCTTCGGGCGTCTTCACCACGTTCTTCTCCGCCAATTCAGGTGCCAGCTCGCTCATCGACGAGCCCTCCGGAACCTGAACAAGCTGGGTTACTCCATTGCCCTGCCCCTCATAGTCCAAGGTGCTGCCCCCTCCCAACAGGCGGAAACCAATGTAGCCAAGTCCACCGATGATCAGGACCAAGCTCGCAATGAGCACGGCCATGCCGCGCTGACGGCGCTTGACATATTGGGGTTCCATCGAGCGTCCGATGCGTGAAGGTTTACGGCTCACGTACTTCGTCTCCTACGTTTGAAGGGCTGTGGCCGTTCAACGCGAAATGGCGCGCATCCAGCCAGGATTGCAAAATTTCCACCGCGGCTGCTTGGTCAATCACCGAGCGACCTCGCTTCTCTGATACGCCAGAGGCCCGCAATGCGGAGGAGGCGACCACGGTAGTAAGGCGTTCATCCACCATACGCACGGGCGGAGGTTCTTTCATCCTGTCATCTTTTGCCAAGCGGCGGCGGATACGAAACGCGATTTCCTTGGCATGTTTAACACTTGATGAACCATTGCCCTTGAGATCGCGCGGCAAACCAACGGCTACCTCAACCACGTCATACTCGTAAATCAGCTCAAGCAGGCGGTCGATATCACCCTGATCGCGGTCTTTAAACCCGGTCTCACGCCGGACGGTTTCGACCGGCATGGCCAAGCGCGCGTCCCGGTCAGAGACGGCCACGCCGATGCGGACAGTACCGACGTCGAGGCCCAAACGGCGCCCCGGGCCGGGATCGTCCGCGACTGGTTTGTCGGGTTCTACGGCCATCGTGCTCCTCCTGATTCTGCGAGTCAGCTACAACTGCAGCCAACTAGGGCGCGTTCGTTAGTGGGCTTCGAGCTCATCACGGACGGCGTCGAAGGCCTGCTGGAGACCTTCAGCGTTGGCGCCGGAACCTTGAGCCATATCGGGCTTTCCGCCGCCCTTGCCGTCAACATAGCCAGAAATAACCTTGACCAAGTCACCAGCCTTGACGCCGCGCTCGACGGCAGGCTTAGTGGCGCCAACGATGAACGGGAGCTTGCCGCCCTCGTTCTCCGATGCCAGGACAACCACACCGGCGACATCACCGAGACGGTTCTTGATATCCGAGGCCAACGTGCGCAGATCACCGCCGTTTACTCCGTTAGGAAGTTTGACCGATACGAGGGTGAAGCCATTAACGGTGGTCGCACCAGAAATCATCTCCGCGGTCTGCGACATGAGCTGGGCCTTGTGCAGCTCCGCAATCTGCTTCTCAGCGGCCTTGAGCTTCTCCGTCAGCTGCGCGATGCGCTCCGGAAGATCCTCAGTCTGCACCTTGAGCTCGCGGGACACGCCTTCCACGAGTGCGGTCTCCTTGGAGTAGAAGCGGAATGCATCCAGACCCGAATAAGCCTCGATACGGCGCGCGCCCGAACCCACGGAGGATTCGCCAAGGACAGACACCGGGCCAATCTCAGCGGTGTTCTTCACGTGCGTACCACCGCAGAGCTCGATGGAGAACGGGCCACCCATCTCCACGACGCGGACCTCGGAACCGTAGTTCTCACCAAAGAGGGCCATCGCGCCCATCTCCTTGGCCTTCTCCAAAGACGTCTCGATGGTATTGACCGGGAAGTGCTGGTCCACCGCCTGGTTCGTCACCAAAGCGATCTCATCGAGCTGCTCCTGGGTGAGCTGGTCGGTGTAGTTGAAGTCAAAGCGCAGGTAGCCGGGTCGGTTCAAGGAACCAGCCTGGACTGCAGTCGGGCCTAGCACCTGGCGCAGCGCTGCGTGGATAAGGTGCGTCGCCGAGTGCGCCTGCACGGCGCCGTGGCGCCATTGTTCATCAACGGCAGCCGTCACGCCGTTGCCCAACTCAAGCCCACCGGCGGTCACCGTAGCCTTGTGCACCCACAGCTTCTTGCCAATCTTCTGCACATCGTTGACCTCAAGGAGGGTCTCGCCCGCGAAGATTCGACCATGGTCGGCGGTCTGGCCACCGGCTTCAGCATAAAGCGGCGACTGGTCCAGGATTACCTCGACGGTATCTCCTGCCTCGACCTCGGTTACCTTCTGACCATCGCGCACAAGGCCGATGACCTTGGCCTCGGACTCCAGGGTTTCATAGCCCGTGAACAACGTCGGGTGGTTATCCACCCACTCGCGGTAGAGCGACAGGTCAGCATGACCATGCTTCTTAGCCTGATTATCGGCCTTGGCGCGGCGGCGCTGCTCGCCCATGGCGGCGTCGAAGCCTTCCATGTCTACGGTCAAACCGGCTTCCTGAGCCATCTCCAAGGTCAGGTCGATGGGGAAACCATAGGTATCGTGCAGCTCAAAAGCCTTCTCGCCGGAGAGGACCTTCGGGGTGGCCGCACGAGAGGTGCTCTTCAGTTCCTCCACGGCTTCGTCGAAAAGCTTGGTGCCTGACTCCAGCGTCTTCAGGAAGGCCTTCTCCTCCGCCACGGCAACGCGCAGGATACGCTCGCGGTTGTCGGCGATCTCCGGGTAGGACGGGGTCATGGTGTCCATGATGGTGTTCATGAAACGCTCCATGGTCTCACCCTTCGCGCCAAGCAGCTTGGCGGAGCGGATGATGCGGCGCAGCAAGCGACGCAGAATGTAGCCACGACCCTCGTTACCGGGGGTAACGCCGTCCAAAATGAGCATCATGCCGGTACGCGAGTGGTCCGCCACCACGCGGAAGCGAATGAGGTCTTCCTTCGGAGCATCCGGAACGTACGTCGCACCGGTAAGTTCCTCGGCTACGTCGATGACCGGGCGCAGCAGGTCCGTCTCGTAGACGTTGTCCACACCCTGCAGGATGCAGGCCACGCGCTCGATGCCCATGCCGGTATCAATGTTCTTCTTGGGCAGCTCGCCCACGATCTCGAAGTTGCCCTTGCCGATGCCTTCGCCACGCTCGTTCTGCATGAAGACCAAGTTCCAGATCTCCATGTAGCGGTTATCATCCGCAATCGGGCCGCCATCCTGGCCATATTCCGGCCCGCGGTCATAGTAGATCTCAGAGCACGGACCGCACGGCCCGGGAATACCCATGGACCAGTAGTTGTCTTCCATGCCTAGGCGCTGAATACGCTCGGTGGGCACGCCGATCTTGTTGTGCCAAATATCGGCCGCCTCATCATCGTCGAGGTAGACCGTGACCCACAAACGCTCCGGGTCGAGGCCCAAACCGCCTTCATCGACGGAGGTGGTCAGCAGGTTCCAGGCGTGGGTAATTGCGCCTTCCTTAAAGTACTGGCCAAAGGAAAAATTACCCGCCATCTGGAAGAAGGTATTGTGACGGGTGGTAATGCCCACTTCCTCGATGTCCAAGGTGCGCACGCACTTCTGGATAGAGGTCGCCGTGCCGTTAGCAAAAGGCGGGTTCTGCTGGCCCAGGAAGTAGGGCTTGAAGGGAACCATGCCGGCGTTAACGAAGAGCAGGTTCGGGTCATCCAGGATCAGCGACGCGCTGGGGACGGCCTCGTGGCCGGCCTTGACGAAGTGCTGGGTAAAGCGTTCCCGGATCTCATGAGTCTTCACGAGCAAAATTCCTTCACTGTTGAATGGTTTCTAGTCAGCGCTCAACTTTACCCGTCCGGTGCTGTGCTTAGCGACGCCGCCCCCGGATGATGTCCCGCAGCCTTCCCAGGTACTCGCGCACACGCTTCTCCGCGCCATGGTCGGTGGGGTGATAGTACTCGGCATCCGCCAGCGTCTCCGGCAAATACTGCTGGGACAGTACACCGCGCGGATCATCATGCGGGTACTGATAGCCCACTGCATTGCCCAAGCGTTTCGCTCCCTCATAATGGCCGTCGCGCAGGTGCGCGGGCACATGCCCGCTCTTGCCGGCGCGAACGTCGGCCTGGGCCGCGTTGATGGCGTTGATAACGGAATTGGATTTCGGTGCCGTAGCGAGATGGATTGTCGCCTGAGCCAGCGGAATACGCGCCTCGGGTAATCCGATAAGGGCCGCGGCCTCCGCTGCGGCCACGGCAGTGGGCAGCGCGGTGGGATCAGCCATTCCGATGTCTTCGGAGGCATGCACGATAAGCCGGCGGGCGATGAAACGCGGGTCTTCGCCTGCCTCAATCATGCGGGCCAGGTAATGCAGCGCGGCATCCACGTCGGAACCGCGGATGGACTTAATAAACGCGGAGACCACGTCATAATGCTGGTCGCCGTCGCGGTCATAGCGCACCACCGCGCGATTGACGTTTTCTTTGAGAACCTCAACGGTGAGTTCACCGCCATCGGGCACTGCCTCGGCCGCCGCCTCAAGATAGGTCAGTGTGCGCCGAGCATCGCCCCCGGCGAGCAGCACCAGCTGGTCTAGAGCATCGTCCGTTGCGGTGATCCTTCCCGCCAATCCCCGCTCGCTGGTCAATGCGCGCTCGGCGAGGGTGCGCAGGGAGGCGTCGTCCAGCGGCTCCAAGTGCAGCAACAAGGAACGCGAAAGCAGCGGGGCCACGACGGAAAAGGAAGGATTTTCGGTGGTGGCGGCCACGAGCAGCACGGTGCGGTTTTCGACGGCCGCGAGCAGCGCGTCCTGCTGAGTCTTGGAGAAGCGGTGCACCTCATCGATGAACAGCACGGTGCGGCGCCCTTGAATCAGCTCACGGCGGGCGTGGGAGATCACCTCTCGAACCTGCTTCACACCGGAGTCCAAGGCGGAAAGCCCAATGAAGTTATCTCCCAAGGAAGATGCGATGAGTGAGGCCAGCGTCGTCTTTCCGGTTCCCGGCGGCCCGTACAGGATGACGGAGGCCTCGCCTGAGCCTTCCACCAGCCTACGCAGCGGGGTTCCCGGCTCCAGGAGGTGCTTCTGCCCCACTACTTCATCGAGGTTTTGCGGCCGCATGCGCGCGGCCAGCGGCGAACCGGGGTGGGTTGCAAACATATCGGGGCCACCCGGCAGGCTTGGCGCTGACTGGTCATCGCCGAAGAGTGACTCCTGCCCCATCAGGGCTCCCGGAGTCGAGAGGCCACGGCTCGCCCAAACTCGGCGACCGCAGAGCACCCGTCATTGCTACATTGCGCGGCAAACCGCGACAGCGCTTCGAAGGTCTCATAAAGATCGCGCCGAATCAGTATTTCATCCTCGCTGAACGGACCATGGTCGGATCGACGAAGCAGAGAACGGTGCGGGTCACGGTAGATCTCAGCGTTGCCTTCCGCCAACGCGACGACCCCTTCGATCCCGCCGGCATACATCGTGGTCACGCTCGACAGAGCCCAACCGATGAGGCAGGAGACGAGCAACTCGTGCAGCGTCTTCTCATCGGCGAGCTGCGGCCAGACATCGACAATGCGGCGCTGCCAGGCATGGATGAAAAGCCCCGCCTCGGCATCAGTGATCGGCCGAGAAAAAAGAAACTGCGGGAAGCCGGCCACCACGCAGGCCACGTCAAAGCCGACGTTGCGGAAACCGGCCCACTCATAGTCCAAGAAGGTCAGCGTTGAGCCGACGATGATGTTGTCTGGGGACAGGTCGAAGGGAGTAAAAGCGCGGTTGCGGCCAGAACTCAGACTCTGCATGGCGGCACGGGCCAATGTGCGGACGTGTTCCGGCGGTTCCAGTCCTGCCTCGCTGAGGATATCCGCACCAATCAGAATGGAGCTCTGCAAGGAATCATCGCGCAATGCCTGGTGCTCAGCGTATTCGGGATGCCGACGTAACTGGCGCTTGAGCAGGGCGTCATAGTCTTCTTCGCGCCCGGCGGTCCCAGCATGCATTTTGCCCAACGCGCTGCCCAGAGCCCTGAGCAGCTCGCCGCGGTCTTCATCACCGCTGCGCGCAAGGGTGTCCGCCAGGGTGTCGCCTTCGCCGGCGTCGGACAGCACAAGAATGCGCTTGTCCACGTCGTGCGCGAGCAACACAGGTCCTGGGCGGACCTCCTCAGACAGCGCCGTGGTGAACTGATAGGCCACCACTTCACGGAGAAGTGCGGCGTCATCAATAGTGTGCCCGGTGACCGGGTTGTACTTGATGACGACCGAACGATGCGGGAAGAAGGCGCTGGGAGTCGTCCGAGCACGAAGTACCACGGCATTGCCCGAGCCGGTGAGTTGCTCAACGTCACTCAGCTCAGGCTCCCCGCCATAGCGGCGCGAAATCATCTGTGAGGCTTCTGCTACCACGACATCAGCCACAGAATTATTCATGGACTCGTGTCCCGTCGGATTCACTTGCTTGCCTGCTTCCACTTGTTGTCGGCCCAATGAGGTACACCCATGGTGTGGGGCCTTTAGGACTCCTTCCCAGCCTTTTCACCCTGGGCAGCCTTCGCAGCCTTCTCCGGCTTGAAGTCCACACCGGTCTCCTTGCGCTGCGCGGCGGGGATGGTGCCGGGGGCGTCGGTCAGCGGGTCGACGCCGCCACCGGACTTCGGGAAGGCGATGACATCGCGGATGGACTCGAATCCACCCAGCAGGGAGACGATGCGATCCCAGCCGAAAGCGATGCCGCCGTGTGGCGGAGCACCGAACTGGAAGGCGTCGAGCAGGAAGCCGAACTTCTCCTGGGCTTCTTCTTCGCCGATGCCCATGACGTCGAAGACGCGCTTCTGCACATCCTGGTCGTGGATACGGATGGAACCGCCGCCAATCTCATTGCCATTGCAGACAATGTCGTAGGCATAAGCCAAGGCCTCTCCCGGGTTCTGGTCAAAGTTATCCAGGTACTCCGGCTTCGGCGAAGTGAAGGCGTGGTGGACTGCAGTCCACTTGGAGTGGCCCAAAGCCACGTCACCCGAGGCGGTGGCATCGGCGGAGGGCTCGAAGAGCGGTGCGTCGACGACCCAGGTGAAGGCCCAGTCGCCGTCCTTGATGAGATCGAGCTTCTTCGCAATCTCACCGCGAGCTGCGCCCAGCAGCGCACGGGAAGCCTTGGTCTCGCCGGCAGCGAAGAAGATGGCATCGCCCGGCTTGGCGCCGACGTGGGCGGCAATACCCTCGCGCTCGGCATCCGTGATGTTCTTGGCTACCGGGCCACCCAATGTGCCATCCTCAGCAACGGTGATGTAGGCCAAGCCCTTCGCACCGCGCTGCTTTGCCCACTCCTGCCATGCATCGAACTGGCGGCGCGGCTGGGAGGCTCCGCCTTCCATGACGACGGCACCGACGTATTCGTTCTGGAAGACGCGGAAGGTGGTGTCCTTGAAGAAGTCCGTGCACTCCACGATCTTGATGTCGAAGCGCAGGTCCGGCTTGTCGGAACCGTAGTACTTCATGGCATCGGCATAGGTCATGCGCGGGATGGGGGTCTTGATTTCGTAGCCGATGAGCTTCCACAGCGCGGAGACGATCTCTTCTGCCAGAGCAATGACATCATCCTGGTCCACGAAGGACATTTCGACGTCGAGCTGCGTAAACTCCGGCTGGCGGTCAGCACGGAAGTCCTCATCGCGGTAGCAGCGAGCGATCTGGTAGTAGCGCTCCATTCCGGCGACCATGAGCAGCTGCTTGAACAGCTGCGGGGACTGCGGGAGTGCGTACCAGCTGCCCGGCTTCAGGCGCGCCGGCACGAGGAAGTCACGGGCGCCCTCCGGGGTGGAGCGAGTCAGGGTCGGGGTTTCGATCTCAGTGAAATCGTGGCTGTCCAGGACCTGGCGGGCAGCGCGGTTCGCGGCCGAGCGCAGGCGCAGCGCCTCGTGCTGGCGCTCGCGGCGCAGATCCAGGTAGCGGTACTTCAGGCGGGTCTCCTCACCGACCTCACCGGAGGAGGATGGATCATCAATCTGGAACGGCAGCGCTGCGGACTTGTTGAGTACCTCCAGGTCCGTGACGTTGACCTCGATCTCGCCGGAGGCCAGGTTCGGGTTGGCCGAGCCCTCCGGGCGGGGCTCCACGACGCCAGTGACCTTGACGCAGTACTCGGAACGCAGATCGTGGGCGCGCTCAGCTACCTCGGTCTCGCGGAAAACAACCTGGGCAACGCCGGAGCGGTCACGCAGGTCAATGAAGATAACACCACCGTGGTCGCGACGGCGTGCGACCCACCCCGTCAGGGTGACGGTCTCCCCCGCCAACTCCTTGCGCAGTTCGCCTGCCAAATGTGTACGCAGCACTCTCGTTCAATCCCTTCTCATCGTTGACGCTCACACCCACTCACGCCACGCGTAGACAGCACGCGCCGAGGGATGCAAGTACTTGAACGGCCCAAGTCTACCGCCCGCACCGGACTTGCTCAGCGCTAGGGTGAGCACCGCGCGCATGGCGGTGCACCCACTATCGAGCAGACACCACCACCAGCATGTGGCAAAATCTGGAGCATGACTTTTAAATCTGGCGCCAATTTTGATGGTAAGCGAGCAAGCTCCGGCGGTGGAGGCCGCGGCGGCATGATCGCTACCGGCGGCGGCATTGGTTCGCTCCTCCTCATCGGCCTCTATCTCCTTCTCGGCGGCGATCCCGGCGCCATCACCGGAAGCGATCCCCAGGCCGACCAGACCCAGGTCGGCCCCGAAGAAAGCGGGGAGGACGCGTTTGCGCACTGCCAAACCGCTGAAGACGGCAACAAGTATGACGATTGCCGCGTCATGTTTGCGGCCCAGTCCGTGGACAAGGTGTGGGCGCAGCAGCTACCAGACCAGGCTGGCATCGACTACGTCGAACCTGGCCGCGTCATTTTTAACAACACCACTATGTCGGGCTGTGGCCAGGCCTCCGGCGCCACGGGCCCGTTCTACTGCCCGGCGGATGAGTCGGCCTACTTCGACACCGCCTTCTTTGATCAGCTCCGCAACTTTGGCGGCGATAACGCCCCATTGGCACAAATGTATATCGTGGCCCACGAATTCGGCCACCACATCCAAAAGCTGGAAGGAACACTCAGCCTCTCGAACTACAACGAGCCCGGCGAGGATTCCAACGCGGTGAAGATTGAGCTGCAAGCCGATTGCTATGCCGGCCTGTGGGCGCACTACGCCGACAAGGGTGACGATGCCCTGCTCGAAACCATTACCGAGCAGCAGGTGACTGATGCCGTCAACACTGCACGCGCCGTGGGCGATGACAACATCCAGCGCCGCTCAGGGGGCGAAGTACGCCCCGATACGTGGACGCACGGCTCTTCCGAAGACCGTGCGCAGTCGTTCCTCGCCGGTTATAATTCCGGCAAAATGGAGCAGTGTGACACCTTAGGCCGTGGGGTTTACAAGTCTTAGGGTCTTAAAAAGCGCCCACCCCAAGGTCGCACCACCCCCAAATGTGCCCCATTAGCCCAGATTAGATTCACATACACCAAGTGTTTACCTGTCGTACACCTTAATGCTTTAAGGTAGTCAAGTTCCCGCCGGTTCGTGGTGGGTTCCGCTCTGTCTTTAAAAGCATAAAAGAACTGCGCGTGATGTCATTATCACCTGCACCGCGGTAGGTATGGCGCTGCCCGCGCCAACGCCGAATGCACCCCGCCCGCGGCCTGCTCACGCTGTCTCATCACGCAGCGTTCTCTTCATGAAAGGAACGACGTTTTGAGCACCGCCACGCCGACGATGCCTGATCTTGAGTCGATGAATGGTAAGAACAAGGACTGGATTTGGCACCTGTTCTTCGGCGCCATCACGGCTGTCACCCTGATCTTTTTCATCATTTGGGGCAACGGAGAAGTTGCTGAGGGAACCAACAAGGTAGTCCTTGTTACAGCAATTATCTTCGCTGTCTTTATGGCCTTCAACATTGGCGGCAATGACGTCGCCAACTCCTTCGGTACCTCCGTGGGCGCGGGAACCCTCTCCATGAAGCAGGCCCTCGCTGTCGCGGCGGTCTTTGAGGTATCCGGAGCCATCCTCGCCGGCGGCGAGGTGACTGATACGGTCCGCTCCGGAATCGTTGACCTCGATGCCATCGATGGCCTCGACCCGATGGAATTTGTCTACATCATGATGGCGTCACTCCTCGGCGCTGCCATCTGGCTTTTGGTAGCCACCCGCATGGGTTGGCCGGTTTCTACCACCCACTCCATCGTCGGCGGCATCGTCGGCGCCGCTCTAACCGTCGGCTTCATCACCGGCAAGGGCGGCATGGACATGGTGCAATGGGGCGGAATCGGCACCATCGCTTTCTCCTGGGTGCTTTCTCCGGTTCTCGGCGGTATTGCCGCATACCTCCTTTTCAAGTGGATCAAGTCTTCCATCTTGGTGTATAACGACGCCGCAGACGAACGCCTGCGTGACATCAAACTTCGCCGCGCCGAGCTGCGCAAGGAGCACAAGACCCGCTTTGAGCGCATGAACGAGCTGCAGCAGATCTCCTATACAAATGCGATGGCTCGCGACGCCGCCCTTACCGCCGAAGAGGACTACGACCCAGAGGCTCTCGAGTCCGACTACTACCGCGATCTGCACAACCTCAACAAGGATCTCGAGGATGTCAATGCACACCGCGCGCTCGAGAACTGGGTTCCGCTGCTCGCGGCTCTGGGTGCCGTGATTATCTCCGCGATGTTGCTCTTCAAGGGTCTGAAGCACACCGGCATCGATGTCACTGCCCTAGAAACTTTCCTGGTCATGGGCATGGTTGGCGCCATCGTCTGGATGGCCGTCTTCATCTTTGCCCGCTCCCTGAAGAAGAAGTCCCTGAAGCGCTCTACCTTCCTCCTCTTCTCCTGGATGCAGGTCTTCACCGCCTCCGCCTTCGCGTTCTCGCACGGTTCCAATGACATCGCCAACGCCATCGGCCCCTTCGCCGCAGTCTTCGATGTCTTGCAGACCAACCAGATCTCCGATGAAGTTTCCGTGCCGCTGCCGGTCATGGTAGCCATGGGTATCGCCTTGGTTGCCGGCCTCTGGTTCATCGGCCGCTTCGTCATCCAGACCGTTGGTTCTGGCCTCACCCAGATGCACCCCTCCTCCGGTTTCGCTGCCGAGCTGGCCGCTGCTGCCGTCGTCATGGCCGCTTCCCTCTTGGGCCTGCCGGTCTCCTCGACCCACATCCTCATCGGTGCCGTCCTTGGTGTCGGCATTGTGAACCACGCCGCCAACTGGAAGTTGATGAAGCCCATCGCTTTGGCATGGGTCATCACCCTTCCGGCGGCCGCCGCCATCGCTGCGGCGACGGTGTCCATCCTGCGCGTCACCTTCTAAAGGTCAGCGCATCGCGCATGCCGCATTCTCGCCGTGAGTTTTCCCCGACAACCGGGGTTGCTCACGGCGAGATTTTTCTTATCGCTTGAGCCTTAAGCACATATCCAAGAACCCGTACACTTAGGCGGCATGAGCGACAACTCCCTAGCCAGATTCTTTTCCGCCTTTAATGACATTGAGCAGTTCCTCCGCCAAGCTATCGGGGCTAAGAACTCTGATTCTTTCTGGTGGATTGTTGATCGCGCCCACGACAAGCACCTTTTGAGCAAGCGCCAAGCAGAACAGCTGAAGGACTTTAGCAACCTCCGCAACGCCATCGCCCATGGCCGCTACTTCAGCGGTGAGCCCATCGCTACCCCACACCCTCACGTCATCACGCAGCTCGAAAACCTCCAACGCCTGCTCACGGATCCGCCCACGGCGCAGGCTCTGCTCGCTAGCCGTGATGTGACCACCCTTGCCCCTGACACCCCGATCATGGAGGCTTTGAAGCTTATTAACACGACCGGCTATTCCCAGATCCCAATCTATGAATCCGGGACTTACCAGGCGCTTCTCACCACCAACGTCATTGCACGATGGGTTGCGGCAGATCTCGGTGATGACGGTGTGATTAACGCGGCGTCGATTAGCACTGTGCTGGAATTCGCAGAGCGCAAGGACCGCGCAGAGTTCCTGCCCCGCACCGCCAGCGCGCAAGAGGTCATCGATGCCCTCACCGACCCTGCGGCAGACGGCACCCACCCCGGCGCGGTCCTCCTCACCGAGCACGGCAAACCTTCCCAACTTCCTGTATCCATTGCTACGCCTGCCGACCTCGCGACATTGGTTGCTGCAGTCGAATGGGAATAACTCCCCTCCCTAACCTTGTTGACATGACATAGAAAGGAGGATGTCATGCAATTTGGAGTCTTTAGCATCGGCGATGTCACCCAGGACCCGACCACCGGCCACACCCCCACTGAGGCCGAGCGCATCCGCGCTATCACGGAGATTGCCCTCAAAGCAGAAGAGGTGGGCCTCGACGTCTTCGCCACCGGCGAGCACCACAACCCGCCCTTTGTGCCTTCGGCTCCCACCACCCACCTGGCATACATTGCGGCACAGACGAAGAACCTTCAGCTCTCCACTGCCACCACGCTGATCACTACCAACGACCCTGTTCGCCTCGCGGAGGACTACGCATTCCTCCAGCACCTGGCAGATGGGCGCGTCGACCTCATGCTAGGCCGCGGCAACACCGGCCCGGTTTACCCGTGGTTTGGCAAGGACATCCGTGAGGGCATTCCGCTCGCAGTGGAGAACTACCACTTGCTGCGCCGCCTCTGGCGCGAACCCGTCGTGTCCTGGCAAGGAAAGTTCCGCACCCCGCTGCAGGGTTTTACTTCCACGCCCGCGCCTCTCGATGGCATCCCACCCTTTGTCTGGCACGGCTCCATTCGCTCCCCACAGATTGCGGAACAGGCGGCTTTTTACGGCGATGGCTTCTTCCACAACAACATCTTCTGGAACAAGGAGCACACCGCGAAGATGGTGAACCTCTACCGCAATCGCTACGAGTCCTATGGCCACGGCCGCGCCGACCAGGCCATCGTGGGCCTCGGCGGGCATGTCTTCATCGCGCCCACGGAGCAGCAGGCAAAGGACTTCTTCCGCCCCTACTTCGACAATGCCCCGGTGTACGGTCATGGCCCCTCCTTGGAGGAGTTCACGGCACAGACCCCGCTCACCGTAGGCACCGTAGAGCAGGTGGTGGAGCGCACACTACAGTTCGCAGATTGGGTGGGTGATTACCAGCGCCAGCTCTTCCTCATCGACCACGCCGGACTGCCTCAAGAGGTGGTGCTCGAGCAGATCGAAATCCTTGGTACACAGGTGGTGCCCGAGCTGCGCCGCCGCTTTGAGGAACGCCGCGCAGATCATGTACCTTCTGACCCGCCCACCCATGCCACGCTCGGCGCTTATGCCCCGCACGCGCTGGTCAACCCTGGAGAGGAGAAGTAGTTGCGCTCTCTCGTACTCGTTACGGCTGGACTCTCATCACCCTCCTCGACGCGTGCACTTGGCGACGCCCTCTCCGCCGCCACCACCGCCCGCGTTAGTGCCCGAGGTGAAGGCGTCGACGTGACCGTCGTTGAGCTGCGCGAGCTTGCCGGCGAATTGGCAGAAGCCATGACCAACTGGGTTTCACCCACACCCCGCCTCCATGCCGCGCAGACTGCCGTGACCAAGGCGGACGGTCTCATCGCCGTCAGCCCGGTGTTCCAGGGCAGTTATTCGGGTTTGTTCAAGATGTTCTTCGACACTTTGGAGCCGCATTCACTGGAAGGACTGCCCACGCTCATCGCTGCCACTGGCGGCTCAAGCCGGCACGCGCTTGTGCTCGACTATGCTCTGCGCCCGCTGCTTAACTACCTGCATGCCACAGTGGTCCCCACCGGGATCTTCCAGGCCACGGAAGACTTTGGCACTGCAGAAGGCGCGCGCAATGACAAACGCATAGAACGCGCCGCCGAGGAGCTAGCGGACCTCATGGTGCGCCCGCTCGACCGGGTCTCTGGACTTGCCGGGAGGCTCGGCGAGGCGGAGGAAGCGCCCCAGGGGGAGCTATCACAGGACGTCGATCCAGACCCTTCAGGATTCCGCGCGCTGCTTTCCCGCCACGACGGGCAGCCGAGCTAAGCGGTTGCGGAGGGCTCTCGGTACTATCGTAAGGCGACACTTATCTAACGCTCCCAAGGAGGTTTCACCCCCACATGACAATTAGCGTGACCGATATCTTCTCCATCGGAATCGGCCCCTCCTCCTCCCATACAGTCGGCCCCATGCGCGCGGCTAAGGCCTTCCTCGAGGCGCTTGATCAACACCCGGCCAAGGTCCACACCGTACTGCGCGGTTCCCTGTCCGCTACCGGCCGCGGCCACGCCACGGATCGCGCCGTGATTCTGGGCCTCGCCGGATGGGATCCGCTGTCCGTACCGCTCGACGCAGAGCCACGCGCCGATGCCTTTATCCCCACCGAGGGCACCATTTCTGGCCCCGCAGGCGAAGTGCAGTACAGCATCGAATTCAACAACGAACCGGTGCCGGAACACCCGAACTGCCTCATCTTTACGGCCTGGGACGAGAACGGCACGGTACTCGCCGAGAATGCAGAGTACTTCTCCGTCGGCGGCGGTTTTATCCTGTCCCGCGAGGAATACGATGCCCAGCTCCAAACAGACACCGGTGTGCCAGCCGGTGTCGCCGCGGCCACCGCTGAGGACACCGTTCCTTATGAGTTCCAGTCCGGCGAACACCTGCTTCACCTGTGTGCGGCCAATGACAAAGCTATCTGGGAAATCGTCGCCGCCAACGAGGCCGTGTTGCACCGCGAAGAAGGCGGTCTCGACTACGTCTACCAGCACCTCGACTTGGTCTGGGATATCATGCGCGAGTGCGTGACCGAGGGCATTTCCTCCAAGGGAATCCTTCCCGGTGGCCTACGCGTGAACCGCCGCGCGCCACGCATGTACCACCAACTTCTGGCCAAGCAAAACGATGAGTCCTGTGGCTTGTCTGCGATGGAATGGGTCAACCTCTACGCGCTTGCCGTCAACGAACAGAACGCCGCCGGCGGCCGCGTCATCACCGCCCCCACTAACGGCGCGTGTGGCATCATCCCCGCGGTGCTGCACTACGCGCGTGACTTCCAGGCTGATTTCACCCGCTCCGATGCCCGCCGCTACCTGCTGACCGCAGGTGCCATTGGCATCATCATCAAGTCCAATGCCTCGATTTCCGGCGCCGAGGTGGGCTGCCAGGGCGAGGTTGGCTCAGCGTCCTCCATGGCAGCTGCTGGCATGGCAGAACTACTCGGAGCAACACCGGAACAGGTTGAAAATGCCGCCGAGATTGCCCTTGAGCACAACCTCGGCCTGACCTGTGACCCCGTCGGCGGCCTCGTGCAGATTCCCTGTATCGAGCGCAACGCCATCGGTGCCGTCAAGTCCATCAACGCCGCGCGCCTTGCGCTCATGGGTGAGGGAACGCACCACGTTACCCTCGATAACGCGGTGCGCACCATGGCCGAAACCGGACGCGACATGCTCTCCAAGTACAAGGAGACCTCGCTCGGCGGCCTGGCGAAGACGATGGGCTTCACCGTCTCGCAGGTGGAGTGCTAAACCACTGCTCTGAGCTGCTTGACGACGTCCCCCACCGGGACGTCGTGCTGCTCGTGCGCGCGCAGATCCTTCAGCGCCACGGTGTCAGACTCTAGTTCTTGGTCACCGAGGACGAGTGCGAAGCGGGCGTTGGCGCGATCAGCACCCTTCATCGCTCCCTTGAGGCCGCGGTCACCGAAGGACATATCCGCGGAAATACCGGCTTTGCGGAGATCATTAATGATGCTGACCATCTTCTTCTTTGCCGCCGCGCCCAAAGCAACGCCATAAACGGCCACGCGTTCTTCGACGCCCTCGAGCTCCACGCCCTCGGCCTCCAGGGCCAAAACCGTGCGGTCCACGCCGAGGCCGTAGCCGATACCGGACAATTCCTGTCCGCCGAGCTGAGCCATGAGGCCGTCGTAGCGGCCGCCGCCGCCAATGCCGGACTGCGCGCCGAGTCCATCGTGGACGAATTCGAAACAGGTCTTCGTGTAGTAATCAAGACCGCGGACCATGCGCGGATTGATGGTGTAGGGCACGCCCATGTCATCGAGCAAGCCAGTGACCGTCTCAAAGTGCTCGCGGCACTCGGCATTGAGGTGATCGAGCATGAGGGGGGCGTCGACAAGCTGCTCCTGAACCTCCGGGCGCTTGTCATCGAGCACGCGCAGCGGGTTCAGCTCCGCGCGGGCCCTGGTTTCCTCGTCGAGGTCCAGCTTGAACAGGAATTCCTGCAGCTTCTCACGGTAGGCCGGGCGGCAGTCGTGGTCACCCAAGCTGGTCAGCTCCAGACGGAACTGGCTAAGCCCCAGGCTGCGGTAGGAGCGGTCCGCTAGCGCGATGATTTCCGCGTCCAGCGCCGGATCATCGACACCAATGGCCTCGACGCCGACCTGCTGCAGCTGGCGGTAGCGGCCAGCCTGCGGGCGTTCGTAGCGGAAGAAGGGGCCAAAGTAATTGAGCTTGACCGGCAACTGACCGCGGTCGAGGTTGTGCTCAATAACTGCGCGCATAACACCCGCGGTACCTTCGGGGCGCAGAGTCACGGAGCGGTCGCCGCGATCGGCGAAGGTGTACATCTCCTTCGACACGACGTCCGTGGACTCCCCCACGCCGCGGGCGAACAGCGACGTGTCCTCAAAGACGGGGAGTTCGATGTGTTGGAAGCCGGACAGATGTGCCTGATGCACGAAGGTCTCACGAACCTTGGCAAAGATGGCCGATTGCGGCGGAACGTAGTCCGGCACACCCTTGGGCGCGGACAGGGCTTTGAACTGCTTCTTATCACTCACGCCCTTTAGAGTACATCCCCCGCCGCACGGAGAAACGGATTAGTCGCGCGTTCGCGGCGCATCGTCGATGTTGGGCCGTGGCCCGGCAAGATGGCAAGGGAATCATCAAGGCCCCACACCGGACCGCGCAATGAGCGCTGCATCGCCGCGGGATCGGAATGCGGAAGGTCTGTACGGCCGATCGAGCCCTTGAATAACACGTCACCGGTCAGCGCAAAATCCTCGGCCACGAGCATGACGCAACCCGGTGAATGCCCCGGCGCATGGAGTAATTCAAACTCCAGGCCGACGAGGCTCAGCATCTCACCACCCAGCAGATCACGCCGGTCCGCCACCTGCTTCATGGAAGCGGCGGCGAAAAGCATCTGCGATTCGGGAGATACTCCGGAGCCATCCACCAACATGAACGCGTCATCCGGGTGGATGTAGACCGGCAGGTTAAACTCAGCGGCATCACGCGTGTGGTCAATGTGACCGTGGGTCAGCACGACGGCCTCAAATTCCAGGGACTTCTCACGCGCGAGCTGCTCAAGGCGCTCGCGTGTGTGCATCCCTGGGTCCACGATGAACGCCCGCGAGCCGTTAGCCACAACATAGGTGTTGGTTTTATAAGGCCCTGCGGCGAAACCGTAGATATCGGGTGTGTTCATTACTTGAGGGCGGCCAAAGCTGCGTCGTAGTCCGGTTCAGTCGTAACCTCTGGAACCAGCTCGGTGTAGGTCACCTTGTGGTTCTCGTCGGTGACGATGACCGCGCGGGCACACAGGCCCTTGAGCGGGGAGCCTTCCAGGACGAGGCCCAGCTTGTCGGCGAAATCGGAGCGGAAATCAGAAGCGCTGACGACGTTCTCAATACCTTCAGCAGCGCAGAAACGCTCCTGTGCGAAAGGCAGGTCACGGGAGACGGACAAGACAACGGTGTTCTCCAGACCAGCCGCCTCTTGATTGAACTTGCGCAGCTGCGCTGCACACACGCCGGTATCCACGGACGGGAAGCAGGACACCACCAGGCGCTTGCCAGCGAAGTCCGCATTGGTTAGCTCAGACAAGTCGGTGCCGACGAGGGTGAAGTCCGGCAGGGCGTCACCAACCTTCGGCAGCTCAGCATTGGTTTCGACGGGTTCATTCTGAAAATTCGTAGTAGCCATGGCACCCAAGCGTACTGACGTGCGGGGCGGCGCGCCACGGTGAACTAGCGTGCGGTTAGGATAGGTGGGTCAAAGTTTTTAAACCACCACTGTGGAGGAAACATAGGTGTCTACTAACAGCCAGCGCTTGGATGATGCGCTCAACCAGCTCGATCGCGAGCTGAAATCCCGCGACCGTAAACAGAAGAGCCGCCCGCTCAGCGTCGTTTTGATGGCCGCCGTCGTTATTGTTGCCCTCGTCGGCGGTATCTGGTTCTTGGCCACGCGCTCGCCGGAGGAAGAAGAGATTCAGGCCTCGGAAACCTCCGCCGCCGATACGCCCACTGAAGCCCCTACCGCCGAAGCATTGAGCGGCAAGCGTGCTAAGCCGCTCGGTGAGACCGTCACCTGCGAGTACAACGAGACTGGCGACGCTTCCCGCGATGTCCCTACTCCGCAAGGAAAGAACATTCCTGCCAAGGGTGAAGTGACCGTCAATTTCGCCACCAAGCAAGGCGATATTGAGATGACTCTCGATCGCTCGCTTGCTCCGTGTACCGTCAACGCAATCACGGACATGATTTCCGCGAAGTACTACGACGACACCGTGTGCCACCGCATGACGGAGGGCACCCTCTCCGTCCTGCAGTGCGGTGATCCGACCGGCAAGGGTTCTGGTGGACCGGGCTTCCAGTTTGCCAATGAGTACCCCACCGATGAGGCTGACGACGCCGCTAGGGCACAGCCTGCTCTGTACCCGAAGGGTTCCATCGCCATGGCTAATGCCGGCGAAGACACCAATGGTTCCCAGTTCTTCATTAACTATAAGGACTCGCAGCTTCCGCCCTCCTACACCTATTTTGGCGCCCTGACGGAGAAGGGACAGAAGACCATCGACGCCATCGCTGCCAAGGGTGTCAAGGATGGACAGTCCGACGGCGCTCCCGCTGAGGAAGTTCGCATCACCAAGGCAACCGTCGAGAGCTAAGTTTTACCCCCTTTACGGTGGCCGGCCCCGCTCGCATTCAGCGAGCGGGGCCTTTCCCATTCCAACCGCCCCTCCCCACCTGGACTAAGAATTTCTTAGCCTTGAGCTGTTCATTTGGCAAACTATTACCCACGTCCACAACCTGCACCGGACCAAACCCCAGCTCACATGCCGCGGACAGCCGCCACACAGATTCATCAATTGATTGTCAGATCCCTTGCAAAACCCGCAATGCCTCAGTAGCATCTGTGAGGTCTTTGAAATTCCCGAGATGTATAAGGAACGAGAATGAAGCTCTTCTCCCGTAAGGCCCTTGTCGCTGCCGCTACCACCGCTGCCGTTTCCCTGTCCGGCGTGACCGTTGCTAACGCTGAGACCACCACCCCGGAGGCCACCGCCACCGCTACGGCTACCACCACCCCGGCAGCTCCGTCCACCACCAAGCCGGCCGCCGAGACCACCACGACCCCGAGCAAGACCGACGAGGAGTCTTCTTCCTCCTCCGACGACTCCGAGGGTTCCTCCATCTCCGACATGAAGCCGTCCGAGATCCGCGACTGGATCGCTGTCTTCACCGCCATCATCGGCGCTCTGGGCACCGTCTTCGCTTTCTACAACAAGAACTTCGCTAAGTAAGTCAGACCCACTTAAGTCAGACTTTCCGTTCACATTCGAATCAGATTAGGAAATCCTATGAAATTCTTCTCCCGTAAGTCCATCGTTGCCGCTGCTACCGCTGCAACCATCGCTTTCTCCGGTACCGCAGTTGCTTCCGCAGCTCCGGTTGAGGATGACAGCTCCTCCAAGGCTTTCTTCGCTCTCTCCTCCGACGATGAGGGTAACGTCAGCCCGAAGGAAATCCGCGAGTGGATTAAGGTCTTCACCTCCATCATCGGCGCCATGGATGACGCAATGCGTCTCGGCGATAAGCTCGCTGGTATCAAGTAAGCCACAAGCGCCGCTCTCTCCCCTTGCGCAATCCGCGCAGGGGGAGATTTTTCGTTTTCCTGGACAGCCGATTCAACGCCCAAACACGACGCGGCTTCTAAGCCCGGCTACTCTTGCAACCTAGAAGACTGTTCCTAGTCCTGTGCATCTACTTCCTCGATGCGCTCGGCGCCGAGAACGTCCTTGAATACGGAGGCATCAACAAGCTGGCCACGGCGAATGACAGAAATCTGACCAGTTGGTTCCAAGATCATTAGCTGCACGTCGGTGCGCCGACCAAGGCCCGCCTTGCGCACAGCGGAATTGATATCCCTTTCGGTGATGTGCGCAAAGCTCATATTGTCTTCCTGCAGCTGCCCCTTATAAACCAAGAGCACCGGTTTGCGGTCGATGAAACGTGACCATGTCACGAGCTGCCGGAAGGTACCGAAGGCTGCCTCCAGGAGCATAAGTGTGAAGAGACCAATGACTCCGGCGGCGAGGGTCGGCGGGTTGCCTACAATCACGCGGCCTGAAACCGCGCCGAACATAATGATGATGACGGCATCGGAAGCGGTGATGGACGTCAAAACGCGGCTGCCAAAGAGCTTGACCAAGACCATAAAGGCCAAATAAATACCCAGCGTCGCGAGCATCACCAGTGGGATTCGGTGAGGCTCGATACCTAGCTGGTACATTGCCTCGCGTCCAAACAGCCTCAGTGTATCCACAGCTTTCCACCATACCTTCCACATGAGAAAAGCCCGCACGATAGTGCGGGCTTGTGCATCAGTACAGACTAGATGTTGAACTGCTTGCGCAGCTGCTCAATCAGCTGCTGCACCGGTGCTGGGAGCGCAGCAACCGGCATGTTGATGGCACCAATCACAGCGGCAATGGCGGCAGCGATAGCGGCGGTGATACCCACACCCAAGCCGATGGAGGAAGCTGCATCCTTGGCGGAACCAGTATCCTTCGGGTCCTTCGCGTCGTCGTCACCGTCGAGGGAAATCGGAAGGGCGGCTTCAGTGCCAGCATCGGTAGTAATGAGCAGCTTCTGCTCGCCCTTTAGGCCCTCCGGGATGGTGAGCTTGACGGTTGCGCGGCCACGCTCGCCGAACTGCTCGTCACCGGGCTGTGCTGCGTTGTCAATGTCTGCCTCGGCCTTAGCGTCACCCAGAGCAACGGTGACCTTCTTAGCCTGTGGCTCTTCTGCGTTGGAGTAGTTCAGGGAGGAAAGGTCGACTGTGATCTCCTCCCCCGGCTTCAGGTCACCAGACACGTGGGCACCAATCTGGCCCTGGCCGGTGCGGACCTTGGACTCGCCGGAAGCGATGTAGTCAATCATCGCCTGGGTGTCCATGTAGCCAACGTCATTGCGGTTCTTGATGGAACCGGGCTCAAAGAAGCCATCGCCGCCGGCCTCCGTCTCGCTGGAGGCAAGGAAGGAGGACAGAGCAATGCTGTAGTTCTTCTCCGGGTCAATCGGTTCACCGTTAATGGTGACAGACTTAACGCGCTTGCCCTGCTCAGCCTTCTGGTCGTAGACAACGGTGACGTTGTTGGACAGGCCCAGAGCCAGGCGCGGGCGGGACTGGCCAGGCTTCCACTGGTTCTCCAACGCGGTAATGAAGTCTGCGCCGCTAACCTCCGCGGTGATCACGTAATTACCGAATGGCTGAACGGCAAAGATGTCCTGGTAGGAAACATCACCTTGCTTGAGGTCGGCGCGCACACCGCCTGCGTTCATAACACCGATTTCGATGTCCTTGTCCGTCTGCTTAGATAGAGCAAAGCGCTGGCCATCGGCAATAAAGTTGTTGAGGGTCGACTCCACACCGCGGTTGGTACCGGTGTCCTTGCCCTCATCAGAACCGCGGTACATGGCCTTCTCGGTGGTACCAGCAGTCTTGGCACCCTCAATCTCCGCTACCTTCTTTGCTTCCTCGACGATCTTAGCCACCTCGGGGTCGTCTTCGAGGCCCTGCAGCTGGGCGAAGACCTCTGCGTTGGCCACGTCGTACTGCTTGAGATCAATCTTGGTGATTTTCTTCTCGGCTTTGTCGAAGGTGATGTCGGCGTCGTTAAGCACCTTGCCGTACTCGTAGCCCTGTGCCCAGTACAGCGGCATTGCCCCCTCACGAGCAACCTCGCCCTGGGTCTTAACGTGAGTATCACCGCCAAAGAGGATATCCACATCCTTGCTGAAGCCCTCCGCGTACTGCTGAGCGTCCTCGTGCATGAGCGCCACAACGACGTCAGCCTTGCCGGATTCCTTCAGTCGGCTGGCTTCCTTATTGGTGGCCTCGACCGGGTCGGAGAACTCGACGCCCGGGATGGACGCAGCGGACACCTTGTACTTGGTGTTCTCGGTGACGGTACCAACGAAGCCCACCTTCACGCCGTCTACCTCCTTGACGAAGGAAGCATCGAGCAGGGGCTTGCCATCTTTGGTGACGTTGGCGCCCAGGATCGGGAAGTTGGACTGGTCCTTGATACGGCCCATCAGGTCATCGGTGCCCTTGTCGAACTCGTGGTTGCCCACGGCCGTGACATCGAGATTCATAGCATTGAGGGCCTCGTTGGTGTACTTGTCCTCAGAAATCGCAGACACAAAAGCGGAACCACCAACGTTATCACCGGAGGAGGTCAAGGCGTACTCCTGGTCCTTGTTGACGGCCTTGATGAGCGCAGCCATGCGAGCAGCGCCCATCTCGGAGTAGCCAACCAGTTCCTCGGATTCCTTGTCAAAGTTTTCGGCCAGCTCAAGGTGGCCGTGGAAGTCGGTGAAGTTGGTGACGGAAATGGTCACCTGGTCGGCCTCAGCGGCGAAGGCAGGCGCGCCGGAGACGGCAACGGCGGTGACGGTGGTGGCGGCCAGAAGCTGGCCAAAGCGACGGAAGTTCACGTGGATCTCCTGGGTATGAGAGAAATCTTGTCCACGTGTTTATAACGCATCCATCACGATTGCGCAGCGCTTGCTGACGCCACGACCAGCGCGTTCACCAAACATCTCCCCTAGTTTCACCCAGGCGCAACCTCCCGTTCAGCCACACACCCCCGGTTGAGGGGTGATGCCTTAAGCCGTGACGCGATAGACGTCGAAGACGCCCTCGGTGTTACGCAGGGTTGTCATCAACTGCCCCAGCTGCTTGGTGTCAGAAACCGAGAAGGTGAAGCGCACTGTCGCAATGTGGTCATCGCCGCGATTGGAGGTCATCGACAATACGTTGAGGCTCTGATCGCTAAAGATGCGGGTGAGCTCAAAGAGCAGACCTTGACGGTCAATGGCCTCTAGCTGCAGCGTTGCGGAGAAGGCACCGGAAGACTTCGGCCCGCCAGCCCACTCCACCTGCATCATGCGCTCAGGTTCGGACTTGAGCTTTTCAGCATTGGTGCAGTCAGCTCGGTGCACGGACACACCGCCGCCGCGGGTCACGAAGCCAAAGATGGCGTCACCAGGCACAGGCTGGCAGCACTTCGCCAGCTTGGCCATGACGTCCGGGCTGCCCTCCACCAAGATTCCGGTGCCGGATGCGGAATCCTTCGTGTGCTGAGCGCGGGAATTCTCCAGCTCGCTGAGCGGGGTACGAGAAGCCAAGGCATCGACTGCATCGTCCCTGTCTCCGAAGAGCGCCATGAGCTGGTTGGCAACGTGCTGAGCTGAGACATGGCCGGCGCCGATGGCGGTATAGAGCGCATCCACATCCGGGTAGTGCAGCTGCTCGGCTACCTGCTTCATCGAGCTAGCGGTGAACAGCCGGTGCATGGGCAAACCGCCACGCTGGACCTCGGCGGCCAAGGCATCCCGCCCGGCTTCGAGGTGCTCCTCGCGGCGTTCCTTGGCAAACCATTGCCGCACCTTCGTCTTAGCCCGTGGCGAGACCAAGAACTCCTGCCAATCCCGCGAGGGACCCGCATTCGGATCCTTGGAGGTGAAAATCTCAACTTTATCGCCGGATTTCAGCTCCGATTCCAATGCCACGAGCTTGCCGTTGACCTTGGCACCAATGCACCTATGGCCTACCTCCGTATGCACCGCATATGCGAAATCCACGGGGGTGGAACCAGCGGGCAAATTGATCACGTCACCCTTCGGGGTAAACGCAAAGATTTGCTTGGCGGTCAGGTCATAACGCAGAGAGTCCAGGAACTCGTTGGGATCGGCGGCTTCCTTCTGCCAATCCAACAGCTGGCGCATCCACGCCATCTGATCCACTTCTTCTTGGTGGCCGGAATTCCTGCCCTTGGTCTCCTTATAACGCCAGTGTGCCGCAACGCCAAACTCGGCGTTGTAATGCATCTCGTGCGTGCGCACCTGCACCTCAAGGGTGGAGCCGCCGTCCGCGATAACGGTGGTATGCAGCGACTGGTAGACGCCGAAGCGTGGCGAGGAGATGTAATCCTTGAAGCGCCCCGGAAGAGCCTGGTACAACGAGTGCACCACGCCGATGGCGGCGTAACAGGAGTTGATGTCGTCGACGAGGATGCGGATTCCGACGAGATCGAAGATCTCCGCAAAGTCACGCCCACGAACGATCATCTTCTGATAAATCGACCAGTAGTGCTTCGGGCGCCCCATCACCTCGGCTTGAATGCCGTTTGCCTTGAGGGCTTGGCGTACCTGGGCCTTGATTTCCTTGAGCGCTTTATCGCGTGAGGGAGCGCGATCTGCCACCATGCGCACGATCTCGTCGTACTTCTTGGGATACAGAATGGCGAAGGCAAGATCTTCGAGTTCCCACTTAACGCTTGCCATACCCAAGCGGTGAGCAAGCGGCGCAATGACGTCAAGGGTTTGCCGCGCCTTCTTCGCCTGCTTCTCCGGCGGGAGGAAGCGCATGGTTCGCATGTTGTGCAGGCGATCGCACACCTTGATGACGAGCACGCGCGGGTCCGTAGCCATAGCCACGATCATCTTGCGAATCGTCTCAGCTTCAGCGGCGGCGCCGAGAGCGACCTTGTCGAGCTTCGTTACGCCATCGACCAACCGGGCCACCTCGGGACCGAAATCACGGGTGAGGTCCTCCAGCGAATAGTCAGTATCTTCCACTGTGTCGTGCAGCAAGGCCGCCGCAACGGTCGTGGTGTCCATGCCGATCTCCGCCGCGATGGTTGCCACCGCAAGCGGATGCGTAATGTAAGGCTCGCCGGATTTGCGGAATACGCCCTCGTGCAGCCGCTCCGCCGTCGCATAGGCCTTGTTGAGAAGCTCCGCGTCTGCCTTCGGGTGAAACTCCCGGTGGATAGACATCAACGGGTCCAGCGCCGGATTGATCTTTACGCGACCGCCCGTCAGCGAGCGCGCCAAGCGGGCGGACATGCCGCGCACACTACCCGGCCGCCACGCAGTCTTGTCCTGCTTTTCAGTCGTCATGTCTGCCTCCGCGAAGTAGCTTAGGCATACAACCTTAGTCCTTTGCTCCCATCTGATTGAGCACAATCAATGGGGAACCTTGCAGTCGCTCACGTCCTTGGAGCCCATTGACCTCCAGAACCACGACATTGCCCGCTACTTCCGCGCCCGCTGATTCCAGCAGCAATGCGGCTCCGTGGAGGGTACCGCCGGTGGCGAGGACGTCGTCGACAAGCACGATGCGCTTGCCCTTAATGTCAATACCACTGTTTGGGATCTCCAGCGCTGCCGTGCCGTACTCCAGCTCATATTCCTGGGTCAACACGGGTGGCGGAAGCTTGCCCTTCTTGCGGATGGCGAGGATTCCCACCCCCAACTTGTACGCCACGGCGGAACCAAGAAGGAACCCGCGCGCATCGAGGCCACCGACCAAATCGGCACCGAGCTCCTTGCAGGCCTCAGCCAAGCCATCGACCACGGCGGCGAAGGACTCCGCATCTGCCAATACCGGGGTCAGGTCCTCAAACAGGATTCCCTCCTCCGGGAAGTCTTGGACAAGGCGGACCTTATCCTTCAAGGCTTGTGCTGCTGCGACGTAAATCTCGCTCACGACTCTTCCTTAGTTTCGGCTGCTGTTTGTGGGGTATAGCTCCAACGGTCGAGGTTCCACCCGATACCCGCAGGGCCAGTGTAGGGCACCACGCCTGTCACAGCGCGGTCAGTGATAAAGGTCCGGGGCTGCGCGGAGATGGGAATAGACGGTAATTCCTCCCACAAATCCTGTTCCAACGTGCGCAATGCCGACGCATTCTTCACGCTGGAGGCGGGAGCGGAATGCTCACGCATCGGATCTACTGCCCCAAGGTAGACGTCGATCTCCGGCTGGCCTGTCGCGGGATCCGCGGACAATTGTTCGCGGGAAACACGGTCTCCGGAGCGGTCTTCCACGGTGATTCCTGCGGGCTCGCAGGCCGCGCGCAACTGCTCAACCATTGCCTTATAGCGAGGGTTGGGAGCGAGGTAGCCTACACCGATGGTGTAACCGGACAGACCCGACGCAGCTGCGTTGTCGACGGGGACTGTTGTTAGCGAGGCCATCTGGGCCGCAACTGGATCATCGTTGCGCACCGTGCGCACGGTGACGGCAGGAACATCCACGCCTGATTCCTTGGAGGAGGCCTGCGCCAAGCGCTGCGTATCCACGCACGCGGCGAAGGCGGCGCGTGCCCACGGCTGGGCAAAAATCCCAGCCTCCGAGAAGACCAGAGTGTCAGTCAGGCTACCCGCTACGGACTTGACGTCCACCGGCTTCCCCTCGGCATTGCGGTCCAACCACGAGGGTGAAGCCGTGGGTGACTCTGCAACGCGAAGCTCGTCTGAGGCTACAAACGCTGCCGCATCCGCGCTGCTGGGCAACATGACTACTTCACGCACGGCAGGCTTGTCGCCGTAGTAGTTGTCATTCGGCGTCAGAACGATTGAGCCATCATCCTCGACGCGGTCAATCTGATATGGCCCGAAAGAAACCTGCATGTCCGGGTCAAAACGCCCCGGTTCCGTCGAAAAGCCATCGCGCCAAGCCTCCGCCACTGGTTGCAAGGTTGCCATGTCCTGAGCATGAAGCGCCGCGTTAAGCTCTTCGACGCTCATCCCCGCCCGCTTAGCCATCACGTGCGCTGGGAGAACCGTGCCGGGGCCAAACAAGTAGCGCCACCGCGACCCCGCATCGGGCGTAAACCACACGGTGAATTTCTTGCTACGGGGCGCGCATTCCACTTCGCTGACCTCTTCCATCAGCGGAAGGTGGGAGCCAAAGGTCTCACTCAGCTGGCCAGCGGTGTAGGCCAAGAGGTAATCGTCACAGGTCACTGCCTCGCCGTCGGCGAAGCGAGCCTGCTCCGTCAGCGTGAAGTCCACGTGTGCCCCGGTCTCATCGCCGTCGGGAGCAAAATACTCCGCGTGGGCAAGATCTGAGTTGGGCACCATCTGCCCGGCTGGGCCCGGTACGTACAGCGCAGGATAGACGCGGCTTGCTAGCTGGGCAGCCCCGACGGCATCGCCCCACGCGGAGGCTGCGTTACTAGTAGCAAGGGGGGAATCGCTCAGCACCGCGAAACGTGGTGCGGACGAGTCCTCCCCCGCACTCTCCTCATTAGAGCCGCACGCTGTCACGGTGAGGGCTAGGGCCAGCAGTGCCGCGACTGGAGATGTACGCACGGCTTAACGCCCGGGGCGCCAGGACGCCCCACCGGACTCGTCAGTAGGTGGCTCGGGCTCAGAATGCGAAGCCGCGGATGGGGAAACGACGGTGCGCGTAGCCTTCGTTTCCGCATCGCCTTCGCCTGCCTCCGTAGGCTCGCCCTCCGCACGGTAGGCGGCAACCACGGCGTTGTGCTTCTTCACGCTCTTTCGCTGGTTCGACAAAGTCACCAGAAGCGTCGTAGCGAGGAAGATTGAGGAGAATACGCCCTCGATAACGCCAATGAACTGCACAAGAGCAAGATCTCGCAGTGTGCCGATACCCATCAGCCATACGGCGACAACGAACAGAGCGATGATCGGCAGGGCTGAGATAATAGACGTGGAGATCGAACGCATCACCGTCTGGTTAATGGCCAAGTTGGTGAGCTCCCCATAGGTCTTCTTGCGCTGGCCTTCCAATCCCGTCGTATTCTCGTCCACCTTGTCAAAGACAATGACGGAGTCGTAGAGGGAGAAGGTCAGCACCGTCAGCAGACCAATGATGACTGCCGGGGACACCTCGATGCCAAAGAGCGCATAGATACCGGCAATGAACACACCATCAAAAATGAGGGCAAGAATTGCCGCAAAGGCCATGTCCCGCTGCAGGCGGACCGCCACGTAAATGGTGGCCAGCACGAGGAATACGGCCATCGCGATGACCATGCGCTTGGTAATCGACGAGCCCCATGATTCCGACACCGTCGAAGAACCGATCGCATCCGGGCTCGGCTTACCGTTGTCATCCTTGACCTGATACTTCTCAAAGATGGCTTGGCGGGCCTGATTAACCTCATCCTGGCTCAGACGCTCGGAGGTGATTTCCAGCGTCTCCGAGGAACCCGCGCCCACGAT
The DNA here is from genome assembly GCF_001810695.1 of Corynebacterium sp. HMSC065D07. NCBI lineage: Bacteria > Bacillati > Actinomycetota > Actinomycetes > Mycobacteriales > Corynebacteriaceae > Corynebacterium > Corynebacterium sp. HMSC065D07. The sequence goes on along the minus strand of NZ_KV802434.1, from coordinate 100,264 downwards.
CTGCACCAGCTCTGGGGTAACACCGGTGGCCTCTGTAAAGGTTTCCTCTACCTGTTCGGTGGACAGATCCCCAGCTGGCATGTTGAGCTTCGTGCCTCCCTCAAAGTCCAGAGACAGATTGAAGCCACGAAGTGCAATAGCCAAGATGGAGGCGATGAGCAGCACACCGGCGATGGTGTACCAGGTCTTGGCCCGACCAACGAAGTCAAATCCACTGCCGTCTACGTAAAGACGGTCAAAGCGGGAAATCTTGCGGTTAGTAGTTTCGACAGCCATGATTACTTCTCCTCATCCGTAGCAGTAGCGACGGGTTTCTTGGCCGGTTTGGCATAAAAGCCGCGTTCGCGGCGCTCCTCCACGAGGTTGTAGATGCCGCCGAGGCCGTTCATCGACGGTTTGGCAAAAGCTGGGCGGCTGCCAAGGAGCTGCATCAGCGGCGCCATGATCAGGAAGGAAACGATGAGGTCGAAGATGGTGGTCAAGCCCATGGTGAAGGCAAAGCCCTTGACGGCGCCAATAGAGAGGAAGTACACCACGACGGAGCCAATAAGCGTCACGGCCTTACCCGTGACAATCGTTGCCCGCGAGCGCTCCCAACCCGTGCGGGTGGCAGACCGGAATGTGCGCCCGCCCAGGATCTCATCCTTCATACGTTCGTAGTAGACAACGAAGGAATCGGCCGTGGCACCAATACCAATGATCAAGCCCGCCATGCCAGAAAGATCAAGCGAGTAGCCGATCCACCGACCCAGCAGGACCAGGGCACCGTACAGCATGACGCAGGTCGTGACGAGCACCAACAGCGCCACCGAAGACAGAGCGCGGAAATAGTAGATGGAGTACAGCGAAACCAGAATCAGGCCGACGATGCCGGCGATGAGTGCTGCCTCAAGGGCGGCCTTGCCCAGTGACGGCGGCACGGTCTCCACCGTTCCGCCCGGCTCGCCATTGGAGCCGGTAAAGGACAGCGGCAGTGCACCATAACGCAGGTTATTTGCCAGGTTCTGTGCTTCCTCCTGAGAGAAATCACCCGTAATGGAGGTAGCTGCACCAACCGGGGTCGCGCCCTGGATTACCGGAGCAGAAATCACGCCGGAGTCGAGGGTGATGGCCACCTGCTTTTGCAGGTACTCCTGGGTCAAGGTGGACCACGTCTGCGAACCGTTGGGACCATCGCCGGTCTTGAAGGCGAAGCTGATCTCCATCTGGCCGGTCTGGGAATTCAGGCCGCCCTGAATCGGAGAGTTGCTATCGATCTCGTTACCAGTCAGACGGGTTCCGTTCGGATCCTCAATACCGTCCAGAAGCGGAGCTGGCTTGAGCAAGTAGGGCTGCTGATTAGAGTAATCGCAAGCCACCAACGGCTTTGCCGGGTCATCGGTTCCGGCCAATGGGTCGGATTCCGCGTCACACGTCATCAAGCCCAGTGCTGCCGTTTGTTGGGTGGGATCCTCAGACTGGCGGTCCTTAAGCAGAACCTCAGTAACCTTATCGCGGCGCTCAGATTCCTCGAGAGAGTTCGCCGGGGCCGGAAGCGGCTTCTCACTTACAGTAGGAGCCGGGGTCTTCTTTTCGTCCTTCTTCTCCCCGCCTTGGGCGGCTGCATCTGCGTTCTGGTTGAGCGCATCGTGGATGGAGGCCAGCGCCTTATTGGCCTGCTCTGGCGTCACGACTCCGTACTTGACCCAGCGGTTAGCCGTATCAGTCATGGACTTCTCAAGCTTGTCCATATCCGGCATGGGCTGCTCGCCCACCGGGCGGAACAGCAGCTGAGAAGTTTGGCCCACTGCCTGCGCCTGGGAAGCATCTTCGCCCGGAACAGTAATCACCAAGCTAGAGCCGCTGATGACGACCTCAGAGCCGGAAACACCCATGCCGTTCACACGCTGCTCGAGGATGGTGCGCGCCTGCTGCAGCTGCTCCTGGGTTGGGTCCTCACCCTGCGGAACCAGGGTTACGCGAGTACCACCCTGTAGATCAATGCCGAGCTTTGGGGTAGGCGACTTATCACCGGTCAGAAATATCAGTGCGTAAATCACGATGACAATGAGCGCAAACAGCGCTATCGCGCGCTTAGGCCATTGCCGTTGACGGCTGCTAACGCCACCACGTTTCGAAGCGGACACAAAGTTCTCCTGTGTTGTGTGGAACAGGGCTAAAAATCATAGGTCATGGTAGCCATCTCCACGACGCGATTGAGCGCCATGATGCCACCATGACTAGAGCACAGTCCACCATCGTACGTCATGGACCGCGGTTTTCCTTAACAGGCTTAAGGTGAGGCGCCCGCAGTGTGACGAGCGCAACTCGAATTAGAGCTTCGGGAAGCGTTCGTCGTTGTCGCCCTCCGCCTCAGCCGGCGCATCGTTGACCGTGCCAGCCTGTTCAGCAGTTCGCACGATAGCCATCGTGTCGAAGGTAATCACGGTGCCGCCTTTAACGCGCAAATCAACCTGCTGCTTACCGGCTTCCACCACGGTGCCGTGCAGGCCGCCGGCGGTAATCACCTCTTGGCCAGGCTTCAAGGAGGATTGCAATTCTTGCATCTGCGCTTGGCGTTTGCGCTGAGCGCGCATTGACATAAAGCTCGGCAAGATAACGAGAATTGCGAGTACGAGGAGTAGAAGAATCTGGGTTCCGTTCATAAGTGGTCAGTGTGCCAGACCTCCCCGTCTCTGGGCCAATTAGAAGAGGGTCCCGCCCACCGTTCCCTCGGGCGCCTCAAGGCCTAGGTGGTGCCATGCCGCCGCAGTCGCGACACGGCCTCTGCCCGTTCGCGAGATCATCCCCGCGCGCACGAGGTACGGCTCGCACACCTCCTCCACTGTCGACGGCTCCTCGCCCACCGCGATGGCCAGAGTATTGACTCCCACGGGGCCACCACCGTGCCCTTTAATGAGAGCCTCGAGTACCGCACGGTCAAGGCGGTCCAGCCCACGTTCGTCCACATCAAAAACCCGCAGCGCTGCTTGTGCTGCGCCAACATTGATGTGACCATCCCCATTGACCTCGGCGTAGTCACGGACGCGGCGCAGGAGGCGGTTGGCAATACGCGGAGTTCCGCGCGACCGAGATCCAATCTCCACCGCAGCATCTTGGTCAATGTCAACCTCCAAGATTCGCGCTGCGCGGGTGATGACCTGGGTGAGGTCCTCGGTATCGTAGTACTCCATTTGCGCGGTGAAGCCGAAGCGATCACGCAACGGCCCGGTCAGCATTCCGGCGCGAGTAGTCGCCCCCACCAGGGTAAAAGGCGGAATTTCCAACGGGATAGAGGTAGCCCCTGGGCCCTTGCCCACGATGACGTCAATACGGAAATCCTCCATCGCCATGTAGAGCATTTCTTCAGCCGGGCGGGCGATGCGGTGAATCTCGTCGATGAAGAGCACATCGCCCTCCATCAAATTCGACAACATCGCTGCCAGGTCACCTGCTCGCTCCAGAGCAGGCCCCGAGGTCATACGAAGCGAGCTTCCCAGCTCTTGGGCGATGATCATCGCCATCGTCGTCTTGCCCAGTCCGGGAGGGCCGGATAGCAACACGTGATCTGGCGTTACGCCGCGATTTTTCGCTCCATTAAGCACAAGGGATAGCTGCTCGCGCACCTTAGGCTGGCCAATGAACTCGCCGAGCGACTTCGGACGCAACGAGCGCTCAATATCGTGCTCGCCCTGTTGCTCGGTGGCATCCATATCCTGGTTGCGCTGGAGTGGAGAGTTAAGCTCCACCCCGTCCGGCAGTGAGAATTCTGTGCGTTCTACGTCTGACATGTCACCCACTCTCCCCTATTTCTTGGACCCCAGCTTGCTGAGTGCTGCGCGCAGCACCACTGGTGTCGCCGCCTCAGGTTTTTCAGCCACAACTGATTCCACCACGGGGCGGGCCATTTTGTCCGTAAAGCCCAACCCGACGAGCGCCTCAACAACATCCTCAACAACCGGTCCGGACGCGGTCTGCGCAGCAACCGAAGAATCGCCGCCATCCACAGAAGCAAAAGCTTGAACCTTGTCCTTGAGCTCAAGAATCAATCGTTGTGCAACTCGTTTGCCCACACCCGGAATCTTTTGCAGGCGTGCTGTCTCCTCCCCCGCAATCGCCTGAGCTAAATCGCCGGCGCTCATCACCGACAGGGCGGCCAAGGCCAGTTTTGGCCCCAACCCAGAGACCGTCTGGAGCACGTGGAACATGTCGCGGTCCTCGTGGCTCGTGAAGCCATACAGCGTCATCGAGTCTTCCTTCACCACGAGCGTAGTCATAACCCTGGCCTCTTCACCGCGCTGGAGCGTCCCCAACGTGGCCGGGGTGGCAAGGACCTTATAGCCCACGCCGGCACATTCGAGCACGGCGTGATCAAGCTGGATGTCGAGGACTGTTCCGCGCAGAGATGCAATCATTAAATAAAAATTCCTTGGTTCGAAGGGTTATGCCAGTTAGCTTAAGAGGTTGACTTTGCCGCGCGAGAGACAGACGCGGTACGCGGTGAAGAACCCCGTACCCCGCTTGTTCGTGCGCCCGCCCCTATGCCGGCGCTCGTGTCACCGCCACTCATCCATGCCAGCGCTGGAGCACGCCAGCAGTGACAGACCGCAAGGGCCAAAGCATCCGCCGCATCAGCCGGCTTGGGGGCCTCACTCAGCCCCAAGATACGGGTAATCATGGCTGTCATCTGTTTCTTGTCAGCGCGCCCATTTCCTGAAATCGCCTTCTTCACCTCGGAGGGCGTGTACATGTGCACAGGAATATCGCGCTCTGCTGCCGCGAGCACCAAGACTCCGACGGCATGAGCGGTCTGCATGACGGTTGACACTTGGCCGCGTTCGAATACGCGCTCGAGCGCCACGACATGCGGCTGGTAGTCATCCATCCATTCCCTCACCGCCACAGATAGCCGCTTCAGGCGTTCCCCCAACTCTTTGTCACTGGGGGTGCGCACGACACCTACTGCGATGGGAATAACCGCGCGCCCACGTCCTGCTTGGACAACGGACAGGCCGCAGCGCGTCAATCCAGGATCAATACCCATGACGCGCAGCCCTTCCAAATTCACGGCCGCCTCCTCGCCCTACTGATGAACTCACTTGCCTGGGGCATAGTGTACACACATGTGTTCTAGCGCAATCAGCGCCCTGCGAACGATGCCTGCCAAATCAGTCAGGCCCATCCCATCTGTTTCCTCTTCATCACCGCGGGTAGAGTGGCGCGCATGTCTCAACAACCAAATGACTATTCAGGCTTTATCCGATCCCGTCATTCCCCGCGGGCGTTCCTGCCGGATCCCATCCCCACTGATGTCATCGAGCAGGTGCTTATCGACGCCCAATCCGCGCCTTCCAATTCCAACACTCAACCGTGGAACGTACACCTCGTGGGCGGCGCTGCTTTGAAAGAATTAAGCGCCGCGCTGATCGCGGAGTTCGATAAGAACGGAATTAATCCAGACTTCACGATTGACTATGGCCAGGGAGTCTACCCGCAACGCTCGCAGCAGCTCGCCGCCAAGATGTACGGGCTGCTCGGCATTGCGCGCGAGGATAAAGAGGCGCGCACGGAGTTCATCCGCGAAAACCTTCGTTTCTTCGGCGCCCCGCACGCGGCGCTGCTTTTCATTCCACCGCTGGGTGATCGCATTCGCGCTGCCTTCGATCAAGGCACCTATGCTGAGAACTTTTTGCTCTCGCTGCAGGCACACGGCTATCACGGTGTCCCACAGGGCATGATTTCACTCCTCGCACCCACGGTCCGTGAATTCCTCGGGGTGGACGATGAGTACAAGCTCGTCACCGCTCTCGCCTTCGGCGTGGCCGATGAATCCAGCCCTGTGTTCAAGACTGCCCCGGGGCGCGCGCCGTTATCAGAGACGGTGACGGTACATGGCCTGGAAGGCCTTAAGTTCAGCTAGAAGCCCTTAGTCCTCGTCGAGCTCGGCGAGGACCTCATCGCTGAGGTCCATGTTGGTGTAGACGTTCTGGACATCGTCCGAATCCTCAAGCGCATCGATGAGGCGGAAGATCTTGCGGGCATCATTTGCCTGCAGCGGAACCTCAACGGACGCGCGGAAATCGGTGTCGGTGTCATCAACTTCGATGTCAGCAGCAACAAGGGCCTCGCGCACGGCCGGAACATCACCCGGTGCACAGGTGATCTCGAACTTCTCGCCGTTGTCGTTGACCTCCTCGGCGCCAGCTTCCAGCACAGCGAGCAGGATGTCATCTTCGCTAAGCTCACCCTTATCCACCATGACCAAGCCGGTGCGGGAGAACATGTACGCGACGGAACCGGACTCGCCGAGGTTGCCGCCGTTCTTGGACATCGCGGTACGAACGTCGGTGGCTGCGCGGTTGCGGTTATCCGTCAGGCACTCGATGAGCATGGCCACACCGTTGGGGCCGTAGCCCTCGTACATGATGGTCTCCCAATCTGCGCCGCCGGCCTCTTCGCCGGAGCCGCGCTTGCGGGCACGCTCAATGTTGTCGTTCGGAACGGAGGCCTTCTTGGCCTTCTTAATCATGTCATCGAGGGTGGGATTCGCCGCCGGGTCGCCGCCGCCGGTGCGGGCCGCCACCTCGATATTCTTAATCAGCTTGGCAAATTCCTTGCCGCGCTTGGCATCGTTGGCAGCCTTCTTGTGCTTAGTCGTTGCCCATTTGGAGTGGCCTGACATGTCATCCCTTTCGATATGGCTGTGCAATAAATTGCTAGAAACTGGTGCAATTATACGGCCTCACGCCACGTACCTCCGCACAGGGGGTACGCGTGGAAGCCTCATTCCTAACTGTCGGTTCGCTGTAGCATCACACATTTTGCCAATTGCCGTTGGCGCTGGTGCCTTCACTTTCAGGATGCATGGTCCGCGTTAGCCCCTCCTGCATGGCCAACGCGAGTAGCTCCCCGCGTTGGTTGTATATCTTGCCCTGCGCAAGACCAGTCCCGGTCTGTGCTGAGGGACTCGACTGTGAGTACAACATCCATTCATCGACCCGGACCGGACGCAAGAACCACAATGAATGATCCAAGCTGGCTAGTTGGATCCTCTCCCCTTGGTGCGGGAGCAGCGCTGAGCGAATCAACGTCATGTCGGACATGTAGAGCAGCGCCGCTTGATGGAGGGACGGATCGGGGGCGTCGGCAAGCAAGGCACCCGTGTTACGGAACCAGATATTTCGAAACCCAGCGCCTGTGGTTTCCGCGGCGACGTCATCGCGGGATGCGTCGGGGACCAGCCTCACGTCCCAGTCTTCCCACTCCTTCAAGATGATCCGGGTGGAGTACGGGGATTCTGTAATGCTCTCCGGCGGCGGCACCTGCGGCATGCCTGCCTGATGTTCCGGGCCAACATCGCCTGACGCGTGGAAACCAGCGCTGAGCATGAAGATCATGCGGTCCTTTTGGTAAACGCGCACATGGCGATGCGCAAAAGAGCGGCCATCCCGTATCCGCTCCACGCGGATGGTTGTGGGCGCACTGGAGTCACCAGGCCCCACGAAGTAGCAGTGCATGGAGTGCGCCAACTTGTCATCAACGGTGAGCTGCGCCGCCCGAAGCGCTTGCGCCATGGTTTGTCCCCCAAAGGTGCGAGCGATGAGCGAGGGAACCGCGGGGGCGCGAAATTCGTCATCGCCAATCCGCTCGATGTCGACTGCTTGAGCCACCGATGCCATCTTTACTCCATTTCCATCGCTGTTATGGCGCCCGCCACACTCACTCCGACCATCCTACTCACGAGCTGATCTGCTCCTGGGAGTTGCGTACTATGTTCCGCATGACTTCAACCACCCCGCACAGCGTGCACCGCGTGGCCGCCTACCTAGAAATGATCACGTGGGGTCTGCTGATCCTCTCCATGATCCTCAAGTACTCCGGCACCACCGAGGCGCTCACACCGATTGCAGGTGGCATCCACGGCTTCGGCTTCCTCTGCTTCCTGCTCATGACGGCCCTGGTGTGGATCAACAACCGGTGGCCGGTGGGGGTTGGAATCCTGGGCCTGGTAGTGACCGTGATTCCCTTCGCGGCGCTACCCTATGCGGTCTGGGTATCTCGGCGCGGACTCGTTGATGGGCCGTGGCGCTTTACCGACGACGCGCAGCCGCACGGCTTCTTCGATTCGGTTTTGGCACAGGTCATCCGCCACCCAGTGCGCAGCGCGCTCATCGCGCTACTCGTCGTCGCCGTAGTGTTTAGCATCCTGCTCGTGTTGGGACCACCCGTTGATCTAGAGTCCGCCATTGAAAATAATCGCTAAAACTCCAAGTATTTGGGCTGGCTGGGTCCTGGCGCGACTTCTCCTCGTTTACATGCTCGTCAACGACACGGACCCGCTCGGAGACGTTCGGTATTACCTCGAGGGCGTCTTTGGCGATAATCCTCAAGACATGACGGAGTATCCGCAGGTCGGAACCTGGCCGAGCGTCCTGCTCGCGTGGCTTACTGGCTACGACTTTGAGCGCTATGCCATCGGTTTTACGGCCATGGTGCTGCTTGCCGACGCCACCTTCCTCGCCCTCCTCCTGCGCCATCACCGCGACAACCCCGCAGCGTATAGCGCCGGATGGTTTTGGGTGTTTTTCGGCACCGCGGCAGGCCACGTTTTCGCGTGGCGGCTGGACCTCTATCCCGCCTTGCTCGTCGCCGGTGCGGGCGCACTTCTGGCCACCCGCCCGCGTCTTGCCTCGGCTTTGTTGGCCTGGGCCACCGCAGCCAAGCTGTGGCCCGGAGTCCTCGCTGCCGGGCTCGTCGGACGCGCAACCTCTCGTGGTACTTGGCAGCGGCTGTCCGCTTTTTTCGGAAGCCTCGCCGCCCTCTGCCTCGGCGTAGCTGCGATAGCCGGTGTGGATAGGTTGCTCTCTCCTCTGACATATCAAGGTCAACGCGGCCTCCAGATTGAATCTCTAGCCGCCACCTGGTTCGTCTACCAAGCCCATCACCAGCCTGGAGTGTGGACGATGGAATACGCGGCGTCGAAAAGCTTTGAGATCTCCGGGCCTGGTGTCGATACGGCGATTACTGTGAGCACCATCGCGATGGGTGCCGCGCTCCTCTGGATCATTGCAGTAGCGCTCGTTCACTTTCTGGGCGGCGGGTGGAGCCCACGCTCCACACTTGTTTTCTTCATCGCGGCAATCCTGCTGCTTATGGCGACGAATAAGGTCTTTTCTCCGCAATATATCGTGTGGCTTGGGCCGATTCTGGCGGTGGCGCTCCGCTCCCCCGTCCCCGTGGAGTCTGCTTCCTACCGAAACAAGGCCGCTAGTATCGCTGGGGTGCGCGCCATCATGGCAGTACTCGCCGTGGGAACAGCAGCCCTGGGAACCGTCATCTACCCCTATGGCTATGACTACATCTGGTTCTTTGTGGGCGAAAACCTCAACCCGGTGTACGCACTCGTGTTGCGCAACCTCCTCATCCTGGCGATGACCGCTTTTGCTCTGTACTGGTACTCCCTCGAGTCCCGCGTGGCGCGGGCTCAACAGTCCCAGGTGGATCACACCTCAATCTGACTCAGCTCGAAATACTCCGGCAGCTTCGCCGTGCCTCCCAAGCGCAGCAGCTTGACGGCCGGGCGCAGGCGCAGCGCGCGGGTATCGCTGACCGCCTCGTTGTAGAAGCGGTGAGCTAAGTGGATGCGCCCTTCGGCGTCGGCAAGCACGGCTGGGCGCGCCTCAAAGCGCTGCGCGATGGCCGCCGACAGCTCACGCTCCCGGGTGGCCCGTTCATCGAAACTCCCCTGCGCAAGCTCCGTCGCCTCTGCGCGCGCCGCAATGCCCTCGAGCTCGGGAGCTAGGGCGCTAACCACCGCCGCGCGGCGATCCAGCGTGGCCTCAAGCTGAGCCAGGGCTGCGTCGGTGCGGATATGGAGGGAGTTCAGCCGCTGCGCCGTATAGAGCGCCCACATCCCCAGGATGAGGAGGACGGCAAGAGCAATGACAACTTCAATCGGCATTTAAGACACCCGCACTTTCGTGCCATCCGCCACCGTCTCGTACACGCGCATGACGGCAGCGGCCACATGATCCCAATCGTATTCGCAGGCGCGCTCCACCCCTGCCTTGATCAAGGCCTGTCGCTTGTCCGTATCGTTCACTACATCCTGCAGCACGCGCGCCAAGTCCGTAGCGTCGCCGGTTCTGAACAAGGCACCAGCAGGTTCTTCCGAGTCGGCATTGCACACTGCAGCGAAGGCCTCTAAATCCGAAGCCACCACTGCACAGCCAGCTGCCATTGCCTCAACCAGAACGATGCCGAAGCTCTCGCCGCCGATGTTGGGAGCTACGTAGATATCGGCACGCCCCAAAATGGCTGCCTTTTCGGCATCGCTGACGCGCCCCACAAAGTCGACTCCCGGAACGCTCCGCGGATGACCGCCGCCCATGACTGTCACCCGCACCTTCTCTGGGAGCAGGGTGAGGGCCTCAAGAAGAATGTCCAGGCCTTTTCGCGGCTCATCGAGACGCCCCAAGAACACGATCTCAATCTCTGAATCATTCTCTTTATGCTCGGCACAAGCACGCTCGCGCGCATATACAGAGGTATCTACCCCATTGGGAATGAGCACGGGGTCACCGCCCAACTGCTCTACCTGCCAGCGGCGAGCCATCTCTGAGACTGCAATGCCTCCCCGGATCTTTTCCAGGTAGGGGCGCAGGAAAGGTTTGGCCAGCGTCAGCACCACGGAGCTTGATGCCGAGGCATGATATGTCGCCACGATAGGGCCACGTGCCGCTGCCAGCGCAGCCATGGAATAGCTCGGGGAATTCGGCTCGTGGATGTGTAGGATGTCGAAGTTTCCCTCGCGAATGAAGCGCTTGATGTTTCGGCGCACGTGCGGTCCGATAGACAGGCGAGCCACCGAGCCGTTATAGGTAATTGGCACGGCCCAGCCACCCTTGCGCACAAAGCGGGGCACCTGCGTGCTTGTCGACGCCGGCCCCAGCACCTCCACGTGGTGCCCCTGCTCAATGAAGACAGTGGCTAGGTCAAGGATGTGGGCCTGAACTCCGCCGGGTTCGTCGAAGGAATAGGGGCAGATAATACCTATGCGCATGGAGTGTGTTCTGCCTTTCTACTTCTTGTGGCGAGCAGCGCGCCGGCGCTCGACGTCCGCATTCCAGTGCGGTTGCAACATGTGCCAATCTTCGGGGTGCGCCCGGATGTTTTCTGCGAAGCCGTCCGCAAGGCGCTGGCACGTCTCCTGAAGAGTCGTGACCTCAATCTCGGGGCTGACGGACAGCCCCCAACCTTTGCCGTCGAACCACGAATGCACCACGTGGAGAGCCGCCCCTGTTTCAATGGCGAGTTGGGCGGGGCCGGCGGCAACGTTGGCTTCTTCGCCCATGAAGTCTACGGGCACGCCGGTGCGCGTGAGATCACGCTCGGACAGCAAACACACCACTCCGCCCCGTTCCAAGGCATCCTTGAGGCGCGGATAAGGCGAAGAGCTGCCTCCTGTCAGCGGCAGAACAGTGAATCCGAGGCTCTCGCGGTAGTCCACGAAGGCATCGAAAAGCACCTCCGGCTTTAAGCGCTCAGCCACCGTAGTAAAGCCGCCATAGTGGCCCACACAGAAGACGCCCGCCATGTCCCAGTTGCCTGAGTGCGGCAGCGCAAAAATCACCCCGCGCCCAGATGCCACCGACTCATCCGAGTACTCCTTGCCACGCAGGCCAGCCAGCAACCGCTTCTGCAGTTCAGGGTCCGAGTGGATGGCCGGCAAGCGGAAGGCCTCGAGCCAGTAGCGCATGTAGGAGCGCATCGAGTTCCGCACCAGCTCCCGCGTAACGTTTTCGGGCCCCACAACCCGGTTCAAGTTCTGGCGCAGCTGCTCCATGCCCTTGCCGTTGTCGCTAGCCCAGTCCGCGCCCCGCTCGAAGAGCCAGGCAGCGAGAGGCTGCGGGAGGAAGCGCACGACCTTCCAGCACGCGATGTACGCGGCGGCGGTCAGCCGGTCACGATCCAGTAGAGCCACGGTTCAGGAGCCTTTCTGTGCGGGCCGGGGGCGCGATACCTTCCGGTGGGAGCGGGGATTGAGCTATAGGTGCTTCAGTTCCTTCTTAAAACGCGCCTTGGTGTCCTGACGCGCCGCTTGGCGCATGCGCTGGTAAATGGTGAAGATAGACCCCACAGCCAGCAGCCACAGGGCGACTTCCAGCGCATAAGGCACGCCCAGGCCTTCCAACCCCACGCCGCCGAGTCCTAGGATGAGGCGCTCTGGGCGCTCGACGAGGCCGCCAACCATCTTGAAACCGGAGGCCTCGCCGCGCGCCTTGACATAAGAGATGACCTGGGAACTAACCAGCACCACCATGCAGGCGGCGAAGTTGATGGGGTGAGCGTTGTCGACGTACACCATCCAGTAAGCGATCGCCGCGAACAAGGCACCGTCAGTAATGCGGTCGCAGGAGGCGTCGAGAGTAGCACCGAAGTTGGAGCCACCCGTGGTCAGGCGCGCCATCGTGCCGTCGAGCATGTCGAAGGCCGCGAAGAGACCCGACAACAGCGCGGCGGCAAAAAGGTGATCAAGTGGGATGAGGATGACCGAAATGGCAATGGTGACGATCGTTCCCACAATGGTGACGATATTCGGGGTCAGGCCCATCTTGAGGAAGAGCTTGGCCACCGGGACCACAACCACGGCGGCGGGTTTGCGCCCGTGAACACTAAGCATGCGCTTCTCCTGAGATGATTCCTTCGGCGGCGAGCTCCGCCCATCCCTGAGCAAGAAGGGAACGGGTGTCTTTGAGGAGCTGCGGCAACACTTTAACGCCATCCACAATAGTCATGAAGTTTGAATCTCCGCTCCAACGCGGAACGATGTGCATGTGCAGGTGCTGCCCCACCGATCCGCCCGAGGCCCGCCCCAGGTTAAAACCGGCGTTGACGGCATCGGGGCCGGACACCTTCTTCAGGACCCGGATGGCGGCCTGGGCAAACTGGAAGAGCTCGCGGGACTCCTCCTCGGTGAGGTTTTCCAGCTCAGATTCCTGGCGGTACGGGATGACCATCATGTGGCCGGCGTTATAGGGATAAAGGTTGAGCACGCAATAGACAAGCTCACCGCGGGCAACGATGAGCCCGTCCTCGTCCGACATCTGTGGGATCTCCACGAACGGGTTACGGGCTTCCTTTGGCACGTCGCCGGCGCCGCCCTCACGCTTGATGTAGCTCATACGGTACGGCGCCCACAGGCGCTCTAAGCGGTCGGGGGTTCCCAGGCCGGTATCGACGTACTCTCCCACTCTGTGTGTGCTCCCTTTCTCAGCTCTGTCTAGATGCATCTGCACCTAGACACGCTCGGCGATGGTTTCCTTGGTCGGTTGATCGTTGTTGCGCTCACGCACCCAAGCCTCGATGACGTTGACTGCAGCTTCCACCGGCACGCCGTTAACTTGCGTGCCGTCAAGGAAACGGAAGGACACGGCGTCTGCCTCAACGTCGCGCTCGCCCGCCAGCAACATGAACGGGACCTTGCCAGTGGTGTGGTTGCGGATCTTCTTCTGCATGCGGTCGTCGGAAGTATCGACGTCAGCGCGCAGGCCGCGGGAGCGTAGCTCGGCGCATACCTTCTCGAGGTGCGGGGCGAAGGTATCCGCCACCGGGATGCCCACCACCTGGTGCGGGGCCAGCCATGCCGGGAAGGCGCCGGCGTAGTGCTCCAGCAGCACGCCGAAGAAGCGCTCAATGGAACCGAAGAGCGCGCGGTGAATCATGATCGGGCGTTGCTTGCTGCCATCCGACGCCGTGTACTCCAGCTCGAAGCGCTCCGGCAGGTTGAAGTCCAGCTGCACGGTAGACATCTGCCAGGTACGGCCAATGGCATCGCGAGCCTGGACAGAAATCTTCGGGCCATAGAAGGCCGCGCCCGCCGGGTCCGGAACCAGCTCAAGACCGGACTTCTCCGCCACGGACTGCAGAATAGCCGTCGAGCGCTCCCAAATCTCATCAGAACCGACGTACTTATTCGGATCCTTGGTGGACAGCTCCAGGTAGAAGTCGTCCAAGCCGTAGTCCTTGAGCAGAGAAATGATGAACTCCAGAACCTTGGTCAGTTCATCTTCGAGCTGCTCAGGGGTGCAGTAGATGTGGGAGTCATCCTGGGTGAAGCCACGGGCGCGAGTCAGACCATGAACAACGCCGGACTTTTCATAGCGGTACACCGTACCGAACTCGAAGAGGCGCAGCGGCAGCTCGCGGTAAGAGCGGCCACGAGAAGCGAAGATGAGGTTGTGCATCGGGCAGTTCATCGGCTTGGCGTAGTAGTCCTGCGGCTGCTTGGTGCAATTACCGTCCTCATCCCACTCGCCGTCGAGCTGCATCGGCGGGAACATGCCATCGGCGTAGAAGTCCAGGTGGCCGGACTTCTTGAAGAGGTCTCCCTTGGTCAGGTGCGGGGTGGACACGAAGGAGTAGCCATCAGCGATGTGACGACGGCGGGAGTGCTCTTCCATCTCCATGCGCACGGTAGCGCCATTGGGGTGGAACACCGGGAAACCGGAACCGATCTCATCCGGGAAGGAGAACAGGTCCAGCTCGGCACCCAAACGGCGGTGGTCGCGCTTTTCCGCCTCTTCCACCATGGTCTTGTAGGACTCAAGTGCTTCCTTGGATTCGAAGGCGGTGCCATAAATGCGCTGCAGGCCAGCCTTGGACTGGTCGCCGCGCCAGTAGGCAGCAGAGGAACGCGTCAGGGTGAATGCCGGGATGTACTTGGTGGTCGGCACGTGCGGACCGCGGCAGAGGTCAAACCACTCCACCTCGCCGGTGCGAGGGTTCACGTTGTCATAGTGGGTCAGGTCTCCGGCACCAACCTCGGCAGCCTCATCGGAATCAGGGGCCACGTTGCCCTTGTCCTGGACCAGCTCGAGCTTAAATGGCTCGGCAGCAAGCGCCTGCTCCGCTTCCTCCGGGGAGGAGTAGACATGGCGCTCGAAGCGCTGGCCGCCCTTGATGATCTTCTTCATGCGCTTCTCAATGGCCTTAAGGTCCTCCGGAGTGAAGGGCTCTGCGGTCTGGAAGTCGAAGTAGAAGCCGTTCTCGATGGCCGGGCCGATACCCAGCTTCGTACCGGGGAACTCCGCCTGCACGGCCTGGGCCATGACGTGCCCGCAGGAGTGGCGAATAACGGCGCGGCCGTCTTCCTCGCAGGCAGCAACCGGGGTGAACTCGGCGTCAGTGTCCGGCGTGTGGGAGAGATCGTAGAGAGTACCGTCGGCGCCGCGGACGACGACGACAGCTTCGGGGCCCTTGTTGGGCAGCTCATGCTCGCGCATCGCTGCTCCCACGGCAGTACCGGCCGGGACCGTGATCGGCTCGTAGTTCACCGGGACTGCTGGAATCATTTCCGCCATGACTTGTTGCGCTCCTTTGCGCTCACGCGCCGCTCGACATACCTGGCCGAGCAGCACTCAACGAGAAAGTTACAGCGGCTTAGTCTACCCCTCTTAACTGCGGATGAGCGATTCGCCCCAAAAGGTTTCGCCCTCAGTTCCGGCCGGCATGTAGTACACGGCCGAGCCGATGTGGGTAATCCACTCATTGAGGCGATCCGCTTTGTCGAGGCGCGCCTGAATGGGCTCGAACTGGGCCGTAGGGTCCTTCTGGTAGCAAATGAAGATCAATCCAGCGTTGCTGAGTTCACCACGCTTGGTGGTCTCCGGGGAGGGCGGAAGGTTGTAGTTATACGGACGGCGCAGCAGCTTCTGATGAGGAGAGTCGGCCGGCGGATGCGCCCGGGCAACATGTGAGTTTTCATCAATGGCCTTGAGGCCAAACTCGTTTCGCGCGTCCAGGTCAACCTCGTCGAACTCGTCCTTGCCACCTAGAGGTGCGCCGGTATCGAGAGCTCGGCCCGTAGCGTTTTCGCGCGCAGCACGATCAAGTTGCTCCCACGTATCGAGGTTCATGTGGATGCGGCGAACCACCATGGCGCTGCCGCCGGCAAAGGGGCCGTCCTCGATCCACACTTGCTCATTGAAATCTTCATCGCTTCGCGGGTTGACCGTGCCGTCTTTTTGCCCAAAAAGGTTGCGCGCGGTTGTGCCCTTCGGTGCGGAACCATAAGCGTGGCTAAACCCCTGTTGAATCCACGCGACGTCGGCGTAGTCTTTACCGGCACGAGTCATATGCCGCAGCACATAGGCCGCGGTGAAGGCATCATCACTGCAGATCTGTAGGACGATATCGGTCTGCCCCCATTCAGGGCGCAAATCATCGTGTTCAAAGTCCTGGATATCTCGCAGCCAGCTGGGCTTGGCGACGCCCACCGTGTCAAAGAATCCTTCCCCCCAACCGCACGTGACGGTGAGGTTTGCCGGGGTGGTAGACAATTCAGGCTCGAGGCTACCCAGCGGGTTCTCGCCGGTGCACAGGCGGCGGGCGTCCTCCGTCCACAGACGCATGAGTGCGGCCGCGCCGCGTGCGGTGGTCTCCTTCTTCAGGTTGAAGCCGACCAATTCCACGTGCGCCTGGACCGGGGTTTGGATGCCAGCTTGATGCTTGCCATCGAAGGCGACGATATCGCCACCCATGGTTTCCTCGCGGCGCTCCGGCCCGGTGCTTCCGGCGTCACCGGCCTGCGCTGCTTGGGAAGCATCTGCAGACTCCGCCGAAGACTGCCCTGGCTCCTCCCCCTTCGCGCAACCAGCGAGGGCTACCGCGCTTGCAGCCACAGCACTTCCGGCGAGCAATCCACGCCGGCTGACAGGTTCCTCGAACCCGCTCATCGTTGATGTCTCCCTATCTCGTGAGAACCGATAACTTGCCTACCTTGGCCCAGAGAACGCTTTTCTAGTGAGCGTGCTCTTCCGTCTTCATGCCCGACATGTCTGCGGACTCTGAGTGGTCCATGTGATCACCATGCTTCATGTCGCCATGGTCCATATCGTCGCCGTGATCCATGCCGCCCATATCGCCATAGTTCTCGTCGCCTGCACCGATGGAACGCACGGGGATGTCGCCCAGGTCGACCGTGGAGCCATCGCTAAGCTCCAGCGTCAGTGTGGCGGTCTCGCCAGCCATAACAGGCTCTGTAACACCCATCAGCATGAAGTGGAAGCTACCCGGTGCGAGCTCAACGGATTCGCCAGCGGGCAGATCAAATCCACCTTCTTTTTCCTGCATGACGCCATCGACGACCTCATGGATCTCGTAGTGCTCCGCCTTCACCGAAGAGGTAAAGCCAACCACGTTGATGTCCTTGTCCGTGTGGTTGTGGAGTGTGCCGAAGATCGCGGTCATATCCGAATCCTTCTCCATGGCGCGCACGACAGCATCCTCGACGGTCACACCGGACTCAGCGGAGGAAGAAGCCGAACCACTGGTCGCTGCTTCCTTGTCCTTCTCAGCGCTGGCTGCTGCGCTCGATGGGGCTGCGGTGGAATCTTCCTCGCTCGTCGAGCAGCTTGCCAGTGTAAGGCCGGCAGCCGCAACGGCAACCACGGAAGCACGGAGGAAAATACGGGAATTCAGCATGTGACATGCCTTTCTGCAGTAACAGTAGTGAAATAAAATGCGGTTTGACTCTCGCATCATCAGAACCGTGTGGTGCTTAGCCTTCTGGGTCTTCTCCGCCAGAACGGCGGGTCTTTGCTCCGAAGGCGAAAAGGGCTGCGCCGACGACGAGAACTGCTCCTACACCAATGATCCATTTGGCCGCGGTAGGCAAAGAACTCAGGGGATCCTGAGACTCTTCTGCATCGTCGCTTTCCTTGGCACCATCGGCAGAAGCATCTGCAGTCTTATCTCCCCCAGCCCCGGAGGCCACGCTAAATGGCACGGAACCGAGTGTGGAGTGCCCATCGGAGGACGTAATGCGGAAACCTACTTGGTAGTCACCATCACCGGGCTCGACGTCCTGGGGGACTTCGACGGTGAGGTTTCGGCCGTCAATGGTCGGGGTTGCGTCAAAGAGAACGTCGCCGCTTGTCTTATCGCTCACGGCAAAGGTGTTGAAGTTGTCCTTTGGAATACCAGAGAATTCCAACGTGATTTCGCGGGGGAATTCCTCCAGCGGCGTATCACTCACAACGTTGCCGCCTATGACTGAGTCATGTGCCGCCGCTAGTGGCGCGGACAGCCCGACCGCGAGGCAGGCTGCCCCGGCAGCAATCCCTGTGGTGACCTGACGCAGCTGCATGTCCAGAACAACTCCTTGATGGTCTGATGAAACTTTTGGTTGAAGGTTCCCTCATCCTATCGCCGGGAGGGATCCTCGAGCCAATCCTTACCCCGCACGGATTGTGCGAGGTTACCAAGTAGTCGTTGCATGCAGTGGAAAAGTTCCCTGGACCGCCCCTAGCCATACACCCCGGCAAACAAGAAAACGAAAAGTGCCCCTCCATAGTGGAGGGGCACTCGACGTGGAGCGGATGACGAGACTCGAACTCGCGACCCT